>NZ_JBJDRL010000003.1:0-192190 GCF_044987475.1 Microbacterium sp. ZW CA_36 | reverse complement strand
ACGCTCGACGCCCTGGCTCGCCTCATCTCGGGCGCCGCCGACGAGCGCGCCGCGGCGGCATCCCGCGACGGCGCAGGGCCGACCTCCGCCGCCTCGGCCAACTAAACTCTGACGCGATGCCTTCTTCGCCTGATCCCCGCACCACCACCGCCACCGGCGCCGACGTCCGCGTCCGGTTCTGCCCCTCGCCGACGGGACTGCCGCACGTCGGCCTGATCCGCACGGTGCTGTTCAACTGGGCGTACGCGCGCCACAACGGCGGCAAGCTGGTCTTCCGCATCGAAGACACCGACTCGGCGCGCGACAGCGAGGAGAGCTACCTGCAGCTGCTCGAGGCGCTGCGGTGGCTGAAGATCGACTGGGACGAGGGCGTCGAGGTGGGCGGACCTCACGCGCCGTACCGGCAGTCCGAGCGTCACGACATCTATCGCGAAGTCCTCGACCGCCTCATTGCGGCGGGTGCCGTCTACGAGAGCTACTCGACGGCCGAAGAGATCGACGCGCGCAACGAGGCCAACGGCCGGGCGAAGCAGCTCGGCTACGACAACTTCGACCGCGGCCTCACCGACGATCAGAAGGCGGCCTTCCGCGCCGAGGGCCGCGAGCCCGCGTGGCGTCTGCGCGTTCCCGACGAGGACCTCACCTACGTCGACCTGATCCGCGGCGAAGTGACGTTCCCCGCGGGATCGTTCCCCGACTTCGTGCTCGTGCGGGCCGGCGGCGTCCCGCTGTACCCGTTCGTGAATCCGGTCGATGACGCGCTCATGGGCATCACGCACGTCATCCGCGGCGAAGACCTGATGCCGTCGACCGCGCGCCAGCTCGCGCTGTACGAGGCGCTGGTGGATGCCGGCATCACCACGTTCATCCCGCGTTTCGCGCACATGCCTCTGGTGCTCGGCGAAGTGGGGAACAAGAAGCTCTCGAAGCGCGACCCCAAGGCCGACCTCTTCCTGCAGCGCGAGAAGGGTTTCATCCACGAGGGCCTGCTCAACTACCTCGCCCTCCTCGGCTGGTCGATCGCACACGATCGTGACGTCTTCTCGCTCGAGGAGCTCGTCGCGGCGTTCGACATCGTCGACGTGAACCCGAACCCCGCCCGCTTCGACCAGAAGAAGGCGGAGTCGATCAACGGCGACCACATCCGGATGCTGCAGCCCGCCGACTTCGCCGAGCGTCTGGTGCCGTACCTCTCGGCTGCCGGCGTGATCGACGCGAGCCCGACGCCCGCACAGGCGGCGATGCTCTCGGCAGCCGCCCCGCTCGTCCAGGAGCGGATGCAGCTGCTCGGCGACGCTCCGGGCCTGCTGGGCTTCCTCTTCACCGACGTCGTGTCGTATCAGGACGACGCCCTGGCCACTCTGCCGCCGAACGCCAACGAGGTGCTCGTCGCATCGGTCGGCGCCCTCGAGCTCGTGCCCGACACGGAGTTCACCGCCGCCGCTGTACAGGACGCCCTCGCCGGTGCGTTGATCTCGCCCGTCGAGGACGGCGGCTTGGGGCTCAAGCCGCGGATCGCGTACGGCCCCCTGCGCGTCGCGCTCAGCGGCCGTCGTGTCTCTCCGCCGCTGTTCGAGTCGATGGAGCTGCTCGGCAAGTCGGAGTCGATCCGCCGGCTCGGGGCACTGGTGGCGTTCCGGGTCGCGTAGTCGCTCAGCGTGACTCGCCCGGGATGCGCAGAGGGCGGTGTCGGTTTGGCGGAGCCGCCGAAGTCGCGTAGACTCATTCCTCGGCACGGCTTCGGCTGACAGCCTTGGGGTATGGTGTAATTGGCAACACGGAGGTTTCTGGTACCTTTGTTCTTGGTTCGAGTCCAGGTACCCCAGCCAACGAGAAAACCCCCGCTCAGCGGGGGTTTTTCGTTTCTCCGGAAGCGAACTGCGAGCTCTCAGCCGACGCCGTCGGCGAGGACGGCGTCTACGGCAGCGCAGCCCAGCGCGAGGTAATCGGGATTGTCATCGCTGTGGGCCACGAGCATGAGTGCCACGGCCGCAGCCCAGGCACGTGCGCGGATCCAGGCGTCGGCGTCATAGCGTGACTCCGTTGCCGTCACGAAGGCGGCGCGCCCGGGGGCGTCGAACGCGAGCCAGGCGATCGCGAGGTCATAGGCGGGATCGCCGGCCGTGACGTCGCCGAAGTCGATGATCCCTGCGAGAGCCCCGTTGTGCACGACCAGGTTGCCGGGGTGCATGTCGCCGTGGATCCACACCGGGGGGCGATCCCACGGCGCGGCGGACACGCCCGCGCGCCACACCTTCCGCAGGCCCTCGGTGCTCGCCGCGTCGAGCGTGCCCGCTTCCCGCAGGTGCTGCAGGCGCGCCACCACGGCGTCGGAGCGCGTCGCGAGGGGAATGCCGCGGAACGGATTGACGGGGTGGTCCTCGGGGGCGTCCGCATGGAGGGCGTCGAGTGCGTGCGCGAGCGTCGCGGCCCAGGAGCCTCGTGCGGCGGGGGACTCGTCCAGCGCGCGTTCGCCGTGGATCCAGGGGACCACGGACCATGCCCACGGATAGCCTTCCGCGGCCACGCCGTTCACGACGGGGGCGGGGACCCGCACTCCCGTCGGTGCGAGCCGCTCGGCGACACCGGGCAGCACCGCCTGCTCGTGCCGTGCCAGCGGATCGGCGAGCGCGCGACGCGGCAGTCGCACGGCGTAGGCGTCGCCCAGGCGCCACACCTCGCTGTCCCAGCCCTCGGCGGCCTTTCGGAGGGGGAGCGTCGCCGCATCCGGGATCTCATCGGCGGCCTGAGCGGCGAGCAGAGCGCGGATCAGCGCGCTGTCGATCGCGATCTCGGCGTCGGGCTTGTCGGGCACAGTACGAAGATACCCGCCGGTCTCGAGGGGGTTGTGTTTGTGTTGGAATGTGTTGTATTGTGTGGGAATCCAACGAAGGGTTGTGCAGATGTACGCGACGGAGCGCCACGAGCAGATCGAACGTCTGCTGGCTGCGCAGGGCCGGGTGAGCGTCGTCGACCTCGCCGACCGCTTCGATGTCACCACGGAGACCATCCGCCGCGACCTCGACCACCTCGAATCCGGCGGCGCACTGCGCCGCGTGCACGGGGGAGCGGTCGGGCGCGAGCGCGGGAGCACGCGCGAGCCCTCACTGGCCGAGCGACTCGAACATCACGGCACCGCCAAGGAGGCGATCGGCCGACGGGCACTGGACGCGCTCGGCCGCGACTTCTCCGGGTCGGTGTTCCTCGACGCCGGCACGACCACTGCGGCCGTCGCTTCGGCGCTCATTCCGCGCCTCGCGGGCACTCCGATCGAGGTCGTCACTCATTCGCTGACACTCGGCAACACCCTCGCCGGCGTCCCCGGTGCCTCGCTCTCCTTCGTCGGCGGGCGGATACGCGGACTCACCGCCGCCGCCGTCGGCGCCGACACCGTGCGGGCCATCGGGGGGATGCGGCCCGACGTCGCGTTCATCGGCACCAATGGAGTGTCGGCGTCGTTCGGCCTCAGCACGCCGGATCCCGACGAGGCGGCCGTGAAGCGCGCGATCGTCGCATCGGCGCGACGCGTGGTGGTCGTCGCCGACGCCGAGAAGCTCGGCGCGGAGCTGCTCGTCGGCTTCGCATCCCTGTCGGACGTGGACGTGCTCGTCACGGATGCCGCACCCGACGCCGAGCTGGCCGATGCGCTCGCGGACGCCGACGTGGAGGTCTGGCTCGCATGATCGTCACGCTGACCGCCAACCCCTCCCTCGACCGCACGGTCGTCCTGCCGGCGCCGCTGCAGGTCGGCGACGTCCAGAGCGCCGATTCGGCGCGTGAGGACGCCGGCGGCAAGGGCATCAACGTCGCCCGCGCGATCGCCGCCGCGGGTGAGGACTGCCTCGCCGTCCTGCCCCTCGCCGCGGGTGACCCGTTCGAGGCGGCGCTGCGCGAGGCCGCCCTCCGCACGCACCCGGTGCCCGTCCGTAGCCACGTCCGCGCGAACCTCGCGATCACGGATCCGGCCGGAGTCACGACGAAGCTCAACCTGCCCGGCGCCGCGCTGTCGGCCGACGAGGCGGCTGCGGTCGTCGACGCCGTGGTGAGCGCATCCGCCGGCGCCGGGTGGCTCGTGCTCGCCGGCTCGCTGCCGCCCGGTGTCGCCGACGACTTCTACGTCCGGATCACGCGCGCCGTGCGGGCCGCCCACGGTGCGGCCTCCCCGTTCATCGCCGTGGATGCCTCGGGTGCGGCACTCGCGGCCGTGGTCGCCGACGGCGCCCCCGACCTCATCAAGCCCAACGATGACGAGCTCGGCGAGCTCGCGGGCATGCCGCTCGACGGCGCCGACACCGCCGCCGTCCTCGAGGTCGCCCGATCGCTCGTGCCCGCGCGCGTGGGCGCAGCCCTCGTCACACTCGGCTCTCGCGGCGCGGTGCTGGTCACCACCGATGGTGCCTGGCTGGCGCGGCCGCCACGGATCCAGGTGCGCAGCACCGTCGGGGCGGGCGACAGCTCGCTCGCCGGCTACGTGCTCGCCGCGACGCGGGGAGCCGACCATGAGGAACGGCTGCGCCTCGCCATCCGGTACGGCGCGGCCGCGGCATCCCTCCCGGGTACGCAAGCGCCCACTCCCGCAGATCTTCCGGCGGGCGACGTGCCCGTCGCCCGTCTCGCCTAGAACCCACCCCACGACCGCAGGAGGTCACCGTGTCCGACACCATCACCCCAGGCCTGGTCAGCCTCGACGTCCCTCTGGGCGCCGACAAGTCCGACGTCATCCGCTCCCTCGCCGCACGCGTCGTCGCACAGGGTCGCGCGACCGACGCCCAAGCCCTCTTCGACGACGCCTGGGCCCGCGAGGAGAAGGACGAGACCGGGCTGCCCGGCGGCATCGCGATCCCGCACGCCAAGAGCGCGGCCGTCACGACACCCTCGCTCGCCTTCGCACGGCTGAGCCCCGGAGTCGACTTCGGCGCTCCGGACGGCGCCGCCGACCTCGTCTTCCTCATCGCGGCTCCCGCGGACGCGGCCGAGGCGCACCTGGCGGTGCTGTCGAAGCTCGCCCGCAGCCTCATGCAGGCGGACTTCACCGAGGGTCTGCGCGCAGCGACGACGGACGAGGACGTGGTCGCGATCGTGCAGACGGCGATCGGAGAGCGGGATGCCGCTGCCCCCGCGCCGGCGGCTGAGGCCCCCGCGCCCATCGCCGCGTCAGCTCAGCCTGCACCCGCGGCCGGCCTTGCCGTGGACGGACGCCCGGCCCGCATCGTCGCCGTCACGGCGTGCGCGACCGGCATCGCCCACACATTCATGGCGGCCGACGCGCTCACGGCGGCCGGAGACAAGGCGGGGATCGACCTCGTCGTCGAACCCCAGGGCTCGAGCGGCTACCAGGCGCTGCCTGCGGACGTCATCCAGGGCGCCGACGCCGTGATCTTCGCCACCGACGTGGACGTGCGCGAGCCGCAGCGATTCGCCGGCAAGCCCGTCGTCCGCTCCGGCGTCAAGCGCGGTATCGAGCAGCCCGATCAGCTCATCGCCGAGGCAGTGGCCGCGGCGAACAACCCGAACGCGACACGCGTCGGCGGTGAGGCCGCGGTCGCGACCGCCACCGCGGGCGAGAAGCTCTCGTGGGGGGCCCGCATCCAGCGCATCCTGCTCACGGGCGTGAGCTACATGATCCCCTTCGTCGCCGGCGGCGGTCTGCTCATCGCCCTCGGCTTCCTGTTCTTCGGGGACGACTACTCAGCGCCGGACAATGCGACCACGGTGATCGTCACGAACTCGCTGTGGGACTTGCCCGAAGGCGGACTCGGGATCTATCTGGGCTCGGTCGCCTTCGCGATCGGCGCCGCGTCCATGGGCTTCCTGGTCTCGGCCCTCGCGGGGTACATCTCCTTCGCGATAGCGGATCGACCGGGCATCGCCCCGGGCTTCGTCGCCGGAGCGATCGCCGTGACGATGAATGCCGGCTTCATCGGCGGCATCGTGGGTGGTCTGCTCGCGGGCGTCACCGCGTGGTGGATCGGCACGTGGCGAGTTCCCCGCTGGCTGCGCGGGCTCATGCCCGTCGCGATCATCCCGCTGCTGGCCTCCATCGTGGCCTCCGGGCTCATGGTGCTGTTCCTCGGCCGTCCGATCGCGACGCTGATGGTCTGGCTGACGGACTGGCTGAACGAGCTCGCAGGCACGTCGGGGATCATCGTCGTCGGGATCGTGCTGGGTCTGATGATGTGCGTCGACCTGGGCGGGCCGGTGAACAAGGTCGCCTACGCGTTCGCGGTGGCGGGGCTGGCCACCGCCTCTCCCGAGAACACCACGCCCTACTTGATCATGGCGGCGGTGATGGCTGCGGGAATGGTGCCGCCCCTCGCGATGGCTCTGGCATCCACGGTCCTCGCACGCGACCTCTTCCCGCCTGTCGAGAGGGAGAACGGCAAGGCCGCGTGGCTGCTGGGCGCGGCCTTCATCAGCGAGGGTGCGATCCCGTTCGCTGCCGCTGATCCGCTGCGCGTCATCCCGGCTTCGCTCGTCGGTGGCGCGGTGACCGGCGCCCTCAGCATGGCGTTCGCGGTCCAATCGCTCGCACCCCACGGCGGCATCTTCGTGTTCTTCGCCATCAACCCCGTCTGGGGCTTCCTGGTGGCGATCGCAGCCGGCACCGTCGTCAGCGCTCTCGCCGTCATCGCGCTGAAGAAATGGGTGGGTCGCAAGGAACTCGAGCAGGCGGAAGCCGCCCTACCCGTGGCGGCCTGAGGCCCTCGTCCGACAGAATCGGAATCGTCGACCGCGCAGAGGTCCGACGCAGACAGGAGAGAACCATGGCAGAACGTCAGGCCACCATCGCCAGCAGCTCAGGACTCCACGCACGCCCCGCGAAGCTCTTCGTCCAGGCTGTGCAGGCGCAGTCGGTCCCGGTGACCATCGCCGTCGAGGGCGGCGCCGACCTCAACGCCGGCAGCATCCTGTCGCTGATGGGACTCGGCGCCTCGCAGGGCACCGTCGTCACGCTGAAGGCCGACGGCGACGGCGCCGAGGAGGCCCTCGACGCACTCGTCGCGCTGCTCGAGACGGACCTCGACGCGCAGTAGGCCCCGACCGTCCGCACGGCGTCAGCGCCAGGCGGATCACCCGAGACGACGGATGCCGCAGATCGAAGCTGCTGCGGCATCCGTCGTTCGCGTTCGGCGGCCGCCGTCGGGTCAGACGTCGGTGGAGTCGCCCGGCTCGAGGTTCACGAGCTCGCCGCCGTGCTGCTCCGCGGCCCAGCCCAGGCGAAGGCGTCCGGTGTCGCGGCCCGCCACCGACAGGGTGAGGTCGTGCGTGCCGAACACGCGCCGCGGTGCGACGGCCAGCACGAAGTCCATGGCCTCGCCGATCTTGAGCCACGGCGCCCCGACGGGCGCGGCGAGCAGCTTCACCTCGCGTCCCTCGGGGACGGCGTACGAGTCGCCGGGGTAGTAGAACTCGTCGTTGACGAGCACGCCGACGTTGTCGACCACCGGCACGGACTCGTGGATGAGCGCGTGGCGGCCGCCGAAGAACTCGAGCCGGAACGGCTCGACCTCCACCACGTCGCCGGGATGCACGACCGTGATGTCGTACTCGGCGGCGGCCTTCGCCACACCCTCGGGACCGTAGACCGGGATCCCGGGGAACGTGCCGAGGATGCGGTCGAGGTGGTCGGACGTCCAGTGGTCGGCGTGCTCGTGGGTGATGACGATCGCCACCACGCTCTCGAGCTCACCGAGGGGGGCGGTGAACGACCCCGGGTCGACGACCAGCGTCTTCCCGGCGTTGAAGAGGGTCAGTGTCGCGTGCTCGAACTTCGTGACTCGCATGCGACGAGTCAAGCGCCCCGGGGGCGCGCGGGCAAGCCGCACGCGAGGTCGGCGCCGCGGCCCGTGTCGATTTGGACCGGGCATATGCGACGTGGCATAATCGAACGGTTGCCTGAACGGCCCCATCGTATAGCGGCCTAGTACGCCGCCCTCTCACGGCGGTAACGCGGGTTCGAATCCCGCTGGGGTCACCAGTCAGGCAGCAACGTCGCAGCAGCCGCTGCGGCACGCTGTACGGCCCCATCGTATAGCGGCCTAGTACGCCGCCCTCTCACGGCGGTAACGCGGGTTCGAATCCCGCTGGGGTCACAGACGAGTCGGGAAGCCCGGTCCACCAGGACCGGGCTTCCCGCGTTTGCGCTACGTGGCGTAGGGCAGCAGCACGATCAGGGCCGACACCGCACCGCACCCGAGGACGAAGACCGTCAGGAGCAGCAGGAGGCCGGCTCCCGGCAGGTCGCCGTGCGGATCCTGCAGGAGCGCGCGGTTGACGTGCGTGTGGCGTGCCCGTGCCCGTGCCCACAGCAGCACCGCGAACACCAGCCCGAGGATGCCGGGCGCGAGCAGCACCGGCTGCAGCGCCGGCGTGGGCGCGAAGGACGGCAGGACGCGGAGTGCGAGCAGCGACCCGACGCCGATCGCGAGAGCCGTGCGCCGCCACGCGAGCTCGGTGCGCTCGGGCTGCAGCCCGGGGTCGAAGAGTTGCTGAGCGCTCATGCCAGCACGACGCCGAGGAGGACGAGCACCCCGACCAGCACGATCGTGATCGCGAGCGCGGCGCTGGTCAGCGAACCGGGAAGGGGAGAGCCGGCGCGCAGTGCGCGCTCCGTGCGGCCCCACTCGAGCCAGGCGAGCACGGGGATGACCACGCCGGCGGCGATCAGGATGAGGGATGCGGTGAGACGGAGGTCCGGCTGCAGGTCCAGTCCGAGCGCCTCCAGGGCCACGCCGCCGGCGAGGAGCGCCAGCGCGGTGCGGTTCCAGGCGAGGAACGTGCGCTCGTTGGCCAGACTGAACCGTGCGTCCGGATCCGTCCCTGTGCGGTAGACCGACCGGGGGAATCTGCTGCGAGTCACCGCTCCACAGTATCGGCGGCGCGGGCCGCTGCTCAGTCACGAGGGTCGTCGACGGGCTCGGGTGCCGGCGATACGGCATCCGCTCGACTCCGGCGCCTCCCGCGCACCAGGCGCACCACACCCCAGACGACGAGTGCGGCGACCGCCGCGACGGCGAGCCAGGGCAGGAGGAAGCCGATCGCGATGACGATGCCGTTGAGCGTGGCGACGAGCCCGTTCCAGCCGGCGGCCAGTCCGTCGCCGAAGCCGGCCGGATCGGCGGTCACGGTCTCCACGTCGGGTACCACGGTGACCGAGAGAGTCGACATCGCCACCTGATCGTCGAGCATCTCCAGCTGCTGCTGGTACGACTCGAGCAGCGCCTGGCGCTCGGACAGCGCCGCTTCGGCCGCGATCAGGTCGGCGACGCTCTGCGCCTGGCCCATGAGCTCGGTGAGGCGATCGACGGACGCCTGCGCGGCGTCGATCCGCGCCTCGAGGTCGACCGTCTGCTCGGTGACGTCCTGCCGCGAGAGGTTCGTCGCCGTCACCTCGCCGACGTCGTCCAGTTCGGCGATGACGTCGGGCAGCTGATCGGCCGGTACGCGGACGGTGATCCAGGCGCCGTCGGTGGGCGACGGGTACGGCATCGTGTCGTAGACGACGCCGCCGTCGCTCGGCGTGACCGGATACACCGTGCCGTCGCTGCCGATGCTCATCGACTCGACGTAGCCACCGTGGGCGACGGCAGAGTTGGCGATGGAGCGCGTGGCCGCGTCGACCTCGTCGACGGAGACGGTGGCCGAGGCTGTCGTGATGATGTCGCGGTCCGCCGCGATCACGCCGGCCGATCTGTCGCCGGCAGCGGCGTCGGGTGCGATGGTCAGGGGTGCGGACTCGGTCGTGGTCGCCGAGTCCGACGAGCCGTCGGAGCCGGCACCCGAATCGGCGGGCGCGACCGGGGCGACGGCGGACTCGTCGGTGGCACCGCCGGCGCCGCCCACGAGCGAGCCGACGGACGGCGCGATGACCGCGGCGACCGCGATGATCGCTGCCGCGGCGCCGCCCGCGATCCACAGGCGGCCGCGTCGCGTCCGCCGCGCCGACCGGCGCCCGCGGTCCTGCGCGATGTCGGCGAAGAGCGCGTCCTCGATCTCGTCGATGCGCTCCGCGCTGAGGTCGGGGAGGGGTCCTGGGGTCCCGGATACCGGGGGCTGCGTGTTCATGTGCTCTCCTTCACGACGGTCCGCAGACGGGTGCGGATGCGGGAGAGACGGTTGCGGACGACGCCGTGTGCGACGCCGAGCTCGTCGGCGGCGGCCTGATAGGCGTACCCCTCGGTGGCGCACAGCCGGAAGATGGCGCGATCGAGTTCGCTGAGGCCGGCGACTTCGCGCAGGATCGCGTCGGCGAGCCCTTCGTCGATCACCTGCTGCTCGACGTCTACCGTGGCGGGCAGGTCCTCGGCGGCGGCCGCCGTGGTGTGCAGTCGATCGCGCCGCTGCCGGCGCACGCGGTTGGCCGACTGGAAGCGGCAGATCGTCGCCAGCCACGGCAGCAGCGAGTCGCCGGCGAGGTCGAGGCCGGGCAGCTTCCGCCAGGCGACGAGGAACGTCTCCTGGGTGACCTCCTCGGCGTCCGCGGGGTTGCCGACGAGCCCGTGCGCCAGCCAGTACACCGGGCGCACGTACGCACGGTACAGCGTGCGGAAGGCGTGCTCGCTTCCGCCCGCAGCCAGCACCACGAGCTCGGCGTCGCCGGTGGCGCCGTGCGGCAGGTCGTCGTCGGGCATCCCCATCCTCCGAATTGTCTCTCACCGTGACAGTGTCCGCACCGTCCGGATCGTCTCACCGAGGGCGGGCCCGGCAACCCGACCCTGTATTCTGTTGCGAGCGAGAGGGAGTATCCCGACACCGCGCATCCGTCATCACGGGTCCCGACAGAGCGACCCCGGGTGTGCGCCGCAGGCCGAGAGGCCGCGGGGGAGAGACTTTCGGCCCCGACCGACCCTCGTTCGCCCCTTTCGAAAGGCCCTGCATGGACCTCGAACTCCCCCTGTGGTTCGAAATCGGATCCCTCGTGATCCTCACCCTGATCCTCCTGGCGGATCTGCTGCTCATCCTGAAGCGGCCGCACATCCCGTCGACACGCGAGTCGACCCTGTGGGTCGTGTTCTATGTCACGCTCGCCCTGATCTTCGCCGGCCTCATGTGGGCGTTCGCAGGACCGGAGTACGCCGGACAATTCGTCGCCGGCTGGCTCACCGAGTACAGCCTGTCGATCGACAACCTGTTCGTGTTCGTGCTCATCATGAGTCAGTTCGCGGTGCCGCGCCGCTATCAGCAGGAGGTGCTGATGGTGGGCATCATCATCGCGCTCGTGCTGCGCGGCCTGTTCATCCTCGCCGGCGCGGCCATCATCGAGCAGTTCAGCTGGGTGTTCTACATCTTCGGAGCGTTCCTGGTGTGGACCGCGTGGCGACAGGCCTTCCCGGGCGGCGATCACGACGACGACGTCAAGCAGGAGAACTTCGTCGTGCGACTGCTGCGTCGCGGGATCGACATCAGCGACCACTACGACGGCGCGAAGCTGCGCACCGTCGTGGACGGCAAGAAGATGTGGACGCCCATGATCATCGTGTTCGCCGCGATCGGCGTCACCGATCTGCTGTTCGCCATCGACTCGATCCCGGCCATCTTCGGCATCACCACGAGCCCCTTCATCGTGTTCACGGCGAACATCTTCGCGCTCATGGGTCTGCGACAGCTCTACTTCCTGCTCGGCGACCTGCTCGACCGGCTCCGTTACCTCCACTACGGGATCGCGTTCATCCTCGCCTTCATCGGTGTCAAGCTCGTCTTCCACGCCATGCACGTCAACGAGCTCCCCTTCATCAACAACGGCGAGCACATCGAATGGGCGCCCGAGATCTCGACCTGGATGTCGCTCGGCGTCATCATCGTCGCGATGACGGTGGCGACTATCGCCAGCCTCGTCGCGTCCGCTCGCGACAAGCGCCGGGGACTTACGGATGCCGCAGCCGGCGGCACGCCCGAAGCCCACGGCTGACCCGCACGGCGCACCGTTGTCGGCGGCCCGTGGCGGTGCGATACTGCCGACATGGGGAGCGGGGGATTCCTCGCGGACGGCGCTCTCGACGCAGAGCTGACCGCCCTGAGGGCACGTGCGTATGGGGTGGACGCCGACATCGACGCCGACCCCGTAGCGGCGGCACGGCTGGCCGAACTCGAGGAGCTGCACGCGGCGTCCGTGGCGAGGGCCGTCCGTGAGTCGGGTGCCGGCGGCGCAGAACCCGGGGCGACGCAGGCCGAGACGCGCACGCCTGAGTCCGGCTCCCCCCGCGACCGCCGCTGGTGGCACCGCAGCCGCACGGGTGCCTTCCTTGCGGGCATCGCCGTGGCGGCCGCTGCGGCGGTGACCGTGGCCGGGTGGATGCTGTGGACCGGCCCGCGACCGGACGCCACGCTGCGTCCGACGGGGGCGGCGCCGAGTGAGCAGGTGCTCCGCCTCACGGATCACGCCCGTCGGCAGATGGTCACGAAGGCCACCCTCCGCGGATTCGAGCCGATCCTCGGGCTGGAGGTGTGGGAGGCACGCAGCGCCCTCGGCAACGGCTGCCTCCTCGTGTTCGAACCGGCGACCGACGATCTCCTCGCGGTGGGGTGCGTCCCGCCGCCGGCGAAGCCCGGCGTCGAGATCTACGACGTGCCGGTCGCCTGGACACAGGAGTGGACGGAGCGTTTCCCGACCGGAACCGTGGTGCGATTCGTCCTGACCGAGGACGCCGTCGACGTCTGGATCCTCGAGGGAACCTCCTGAGTCCTCACCCGCACCCCGGGGTCGCCGGGTGACGTCGGCGAGCCGATCTCGGCGGCGGCGGTGGTAGCCTGGGCTCGTGCGGATCGCTCGCCTTCTCCTTAGCGGCCGCGACGAGTCCTAGTTTCCAGGCCTCTCTCGTCGCGGAGTTCGTCGCGGGCCCCACCCCATGCGGGCACAGTCCCACAGAGGAGAACGACTAGCAATGAGCACGACCGATGCATCCGGCATTCCCGACCGCCCCCGCACCCTCGCCGAGAAGGTGTGGGACGACCACGTCGTGGTCCACGGCGAGAACGGCCAGCCGGACCTGATCTACATCGACCTGCACCTCGTGCACGAGGTCACGAGTCCCCAGGCCTTCGACGGCCTGCGCGCGGAGGGCCGGCCGGTGCGCCGTCTCGACCTGACGATCGCGACCGAGGACCACAACACCCCGACGCTCGACATCGACAAGCCGATCGCCGACCTCACCAGCCGCACGCAGATCGAGACGCTGCGTCGCAACGCGGCCGAATTCGGGGTGCGCCTGCACTCGCTCGGCGACAAGGAACAGGGGATCGTCCACGTGGTCGGTCCGCAGCTGGGCCTCACCATGCCCGGGATCACCGTCGTGTGCGGCGACAGCCACACCTCGACGCACGGCGCGTTCGGCGCGATGGCGTTCGGCATCGGCACCAGCGAGGTCGAGCACGTGCTCGCCACGCAGACCCTTCCGCTGAAGCCCTTCAAGACCATGGCGATCACGGTCGAGGGCGAGCTGAGACCCGGTGTCACAGCCAAGGACATCATCCTCGCGGTCATCGCGAAGATCGGCACCAACGGCGGCCAGGGCTACGTCCTGGAGTTCCGCGGCAGCGCCATCCGGGCGCTGTCGATGGAGGGCCGCATGACGATGTGCAACATGTCGATCGAGGCGGGAGCCCGTGCCGGCATGGTCGCCCCCGACGAGACGACGTTCGCCTACCTCGAGGGCCGGCCGCACGCGCCGAAGGGTCAGGACTGGGAGGACGCCGTCGCCTACTGGCGGACGCTGCCGAGCGACGAAGGCGCGGTCTACGACGCCGAGGTGTTCCTCGACGCGAACGAGCTCGAGCCCTTCGTCACGTGGGGCACGAACCCGGGGCAGGGCGTGTCGCTGAGCGCCGCCGTGCCTTCGCCCGATGACTTCGCCGACCCCAACGAGCGCGCCGCCGCGGAGCGAGCACTCGAGTACATGGATCTCACCCCTGGCACCCCGCTCAAGGAGGTGCCCGTCGACGCGGTGTTCATGGGCTCGTGCACCAACAGCCGCATCGAGGACCTCCGTGCGTTCGCCTCGGTCATCGATGGTCACCGCAAAGCCGACGGGGTGCGCGTCATGGTCGTGCCCGGCTCGGCTCGCGTCCGCCTCGAGGCGGAGGCCGAGGGCCTCGACAAGATCTTCCAGGAGTTCGGCGCCGAGTGGCGCTTCGCCGGCTGCTCGATGTGCCTGGGCATGAATCCGGACCAGCTGGCACCGGGGGAGCGCTGCGCCTCGACGAGCAACCGCAACTTCGAGGGCCGGCAGGGCAAGGGCGGGCGCACGCACCTGGTGTCGCCGCTGGTGGCGGCGGCCACCGCCGTCATGGGCCGCCTCGCCAGTCCGAGTGATCTTCCTGCGCCCGTCGCAGCCGCTGCCCAGGGTTCGGAGGCCTGACATGGACGCGTTCACCACGCACACCGGCATCGCCGCCCCGCTGAAGCGGTCGGCGGTCGACACCGACCAGATCATCCCCGCCGTGTACCTGAAGCGCGTCACCAAGACGGGCTTCGAGGACGCCCTGTTCGCCAGCTGGCGCCAGGACCCCGAGTTCGTCCTCAACCAGCCGGTCTACGCGGGAGCGAGCATCCTCGTCGCGGGACCCGACTTCGGCACGGGCTCGAGCCGCGAGCACGCTGTCTGGGCGCTGCGGGACTTCGGCTTCAAGGTCGTGCTGAGCCCTCGGTTCGCCGACATCTTCCGCGGCAACGCGGGCAAGCAGGGACTGGTCGCCGGCGTGATCTCGGAGGGCGACCTCGAAGCGGCGTGGGCGGCCATCGAGGCGAACCCGGGCGTCGCCATGACGGTCGACCTCGCGGCGCGCACCGCGTCGATCGGCGACCCCGCGACGAGCGCGGGCGAGCGCCTGGAATTCGCTTTCGAGATCGATGATTACACTAGGTGGCGGCTTCTCGAAGGGCTCGACGACATCGGGCTCACGCTGCGCGAACAAGACAGGATCGCGCAGTTCGAGGCTCGCCGAGAGGCGTGGCGGCCGCGGACGCTACCCGTTCCGTAAGCCAGGCCGGGCGCCCACAAGACGGGCGCCCGACCCTCAAGCCCCCTCGTGCACACCAAGTGAGGACCACCGGATGAAGCCACTTCTGAATGTCGCCGCGGGCGAGAGCACTGCCACCGAGGCGGGAGAACAGGAAGTGACCGGAGAAGTCCTTGCGATCAGGGGCGGGCGACCGCTGACCGGTCGCGTCGAGGTCAAGGGTGCGAAGAACCTCGTCACCAAGGCGATGGTCGCCGCTCTTCTCGGCGAGACGGTGAGCACGCTGCGCGATGTCCCCGACATCAGCGATGTGCACGTCGTGCGCTCGCTCCTCGAGGTGCACGGTGTGCGCGTCGACGACGGCGACGAGGAGGGCACCTTCCACTTCGACCCCAGCGGCGCCGTCTCGGCCCACTTCGAGGAGATCGACGCACACGCCGGAGCCTCGCGTATCCCGATCCTGTTCTGCGGCCCCCTGCTGCATCTGCTCGGCGAGGCACTCATCCCCGATCTCGGCGGCTGCCGCATCGGCGACCGGCCGATCAACTTCCACATGGACGCCCTGCGCGCGTTCGGCGCCGTCGTCGACAAGAGCTACGAGGGCATCCGGATCACGGCACCGAACGGCCTGCACGGCGCGAACATCGAGCTGCCCTATCCGAGCGTGGGCGCGACCGAGCAGGTGCTGCTGACCGCCGTCAAGGCCAAGGGCACCACCGAGCTGCGCAACGCCGCCATCGAGCCCGAGATCATGGATCTGATCGCGGTGCTGCAGAAGATGGGCGCGATCATCTCGTACGAGCCCAACCGCGTCATCCTCATCGAGGGCGTCGACACGCTCCAGGGCTACGACCACCGGGCGATCTTCGACCGCAACGAGGCCGCCTCCTGGGCATG
Organism: Microbacterium sp. ZW CA_36; assembly: GCF_044987475.1. Lineage (NCBI taxonomy): Bacteria > Bacillati > Actinomycetota > Actinomycetes > Micrococcales > Microbacteriaceae > Microbacterium > Microbacterium sp. ZW CA_36. The sequence continues at coordinate 176,338 of NZ_JBJDRL010000003.1, read as the reverse complement.
CGCCGCTCTCGCCACCGACGGCGACATCTTCGTCGGCGGCGCGCGGCAGCAGGAGATGCTGACCTTCCTCAACGTCTTCCGCAAGGCCGGCGGCTGGTTCGACGTGCGCGAGGACGGCATCCAGTTCCGTCGTGACGGCGCGCTCAAGCCCGTCGTCGTCGAGACCGACGTGCACCCCGGGTTCATGACGGACTGGCAGCAGCCCCTCATCGTCGCGCTGACGCAGGCGGAGGGCACCTCGATCGTCCACGAGACGGTGTACGAGAACCGTCTGGGCTTCACCGACGCGCTCAACCAGATGGGCGCCGACATCGTCGTGCACCCGCGCGGCCTCGACGCCCCCGGCCGGCGCGTCCCACGCCGTGCGCTGGAGCAGGCCGCGGTCATCAACGGCCCGACCGCCCTCCACGGCGCGGACGTGGTCGTGCCCGACCTGCGCGGCGGCTACAGCTACGTCATCGCGGCTCTCGCGGCCGAAGGAGAGTCGATCGTGCGCAACGTCGGCATCATCCGCCGCGGCTACGAGAAGTTCCTCGCCAAGCTCGACATGCTCGGCGCCGACTTCGACGTCATCGGATAGCCCGGTGGCGACCGATCGTCGGCGCGCATCGGCCGAGAAGAGCCGCCCGAGCGTCTTCTGGCCGTTGGCGGCCATCGTGGTGCCCTTGCTCAGCCTGCTGTTCAAGCTCGAGGTCCAAGGCGCCGAGAAGCTCCCGCGCGAGGGCGCCTACGTGCTGGCGCCGAACCACGTCAGCGAGGTCGACCCGCTCGTCGTCGCCCTCGCAGTGTGGCGGAGCGGCCGGGCCCCCCGGTTCATGGCCAAGGAGAGCCTGTTCCGCGTGCCGGTGCTCGGCGCCGTGCTGCGCGCCACCGGGATGGTGCCGGTTGCACGCGCGACGTCCGCCGCCTCGGCCCGTGCGACGCTCGAAGCCTCGGAGACGCTCGTCGAGCACGGCCGGGGGGTGATCGTCTATCCCGAGGGATCGCTCACGCGCGAGCCCGACCTGTGGCCCATGCGCGGAAAGACCGGCGCCGTGCGTCTCGCGCTGGCGGGCGGCATCCCCGTCATCCCGATGGCGCACTGGGGCGCCCAGCAGGTGCTGCCCCGCTACGGCAAGCTCAAGCTGTGGCCGCTGCGCCGCCGCGTGCGGGTGATCGTCGGCGACCCCGTGGACCTGTCGGCCTACGCCGGGCGTGCGTCGTCGCAGACCGCACTCGTCGAGGCGACCGACGCCGTGATGGCCGACATCGCCGGGCTGCTCTCGCAGCTGCGCGGCGAGCCGGCGCCGCCGGAGCGCTGGAACCCGGCCGATCACGGCCAGAAGGAGACGGGGCGCCTTGAGCCGTAGGCAGGATGCCGCACGCCCGCGCGTCGCCGTCGTCGGCGCGGGCAGCTGGGGCACGACATTCGGCAAGATCCTCGCCGACGGCGGCGCCCACGTGACGATGTGGGCGCGTCGCCCGGAGCTGGCGAGCGAGATCCAGGAGGGCAAGCGCAACAGCGAGTACCTCCCCGGCATCAACCTGCCGCGCGACATGCACGCCACGCATCACCTCTCCGAGGCGCTCGAGGGCGCCGAGCAGATCTACCTCTCCATTCCCAGCCAGGCGGTGCGGCAGAACCTCAAGGCCGTCCGGCCTCTGATCGCCCAGAGCGACGCGCCGATCGTGTCGCTCATGAAGGGCGTCGAGCGACGCACGGGTCTGCGCATGAGCCAGGTGATCGAGCAGGAGCTGCACTGCGATCCCGCGCGCATCGCAGTCGCGTCGGGACCGAACCTCGCGCTCGAGATCGCACGGGAGCAGCCGACGGCGGCCGTCATCTCGTCGACCAGCCAGGAGACGGCGGAGGCCGTCGCCCGCCGTGCCCGCAACCAGTACTTCCGCACCTTCGTGAACACCGACGTCATCGGCACCGAGTTCGGCGGCGTGCTCAAGAACCTCATCGCGGTGGCCATCGGCATCGTGGACGGGGTGGGCTACGGCGAGAACACGAAGGCGTCGATCATCACGCGCGGCCTCGTCGAGATGACCGACTTCGCGGTGGCGTTCGGCGCGCAGCACGAGACGCTGCAGGGCCTCGCCGGTCTCGGCGACCTCATCGCGACGTGCCAGTCGCCGCTCAGCCGCAACAACACCGCCGGACGCCTGCTGGGCCAGGGCTACCGCTTCGACGACGTGGTCAAGCAGATGAACCAGACCGCGGAGGGGCTCGCCTCGGTCGCGCCCGTCCTGCAGCTGGCACGCGATGTGGGCGTGCAGATGCCCATCGTCGAGCAGGTCAAGATGGTGCTCGACGGGACCATGAATCCGCGCGACATCGCGCCGCATCTCACGACAGACGACGACACCCCCCAGGGCGAGAGGACGACGAATGGACAAGCCGGCGGTGGCGGTGCTCTTTGGCGGTCGATCCAGCGAGCACTCGATCAGTTCCGCAACGGCGGGCGGGGTGCTGCGGGCGATCGACCGTGACAGCTACCGCGTGATCCCCATCGGGATCACGCGCGACGGCGTCTTCGTTCTCGAGGATGACGACCCCGACAAGTTCGCGCTCGACGCCGACCGGCTTCCCGAGGTGGCCGACAACGGCACGCGCGTGGTGTGGCCCGAGGGTGGCGCCGACCGCACGCTTCGCGTCCGGCGCGCCGACGGCTCGGTGGACGAGCTCGGCCGCCTCGACGTCGTGCTCCCGATCCTGCACGGCCTCCACGGCGAGGACGGCACGGTGCAGGGCTTCTTCGACACGCTCGGCATTCCGTACGCCGGCGGGGGTGTGCTCGACTCCGCGCTGTGCATGGACAAGCACTTCATGAAGATCGTGCTCGCCGCGGCCGGTGTGCCGGTGTCACCGTCGATCACGGTCACGCGTGCCCGCTGGGAGAGCGACCCCGAGGGCGTGCGCGCGGATGCCGCGCCCCTCGGCGAGCCGACGTTCGTGAAGCCGGCCCGTGCCGGCTCGAGCGTGGGGGTGTCGAAGGTGCACGATGCCACCGAGCTCGACGACGCACTCGCGATCGCGTTCGCGGAGGACGACAAGGTGCTCATCGAGTCGGCGATCGTGGGCCGCGAGGTCGAGGTGGCGATCCTGGAGGGACGCGGCGGCGGGGCCCCGCGGGCGTCGCTGCCCGGCGAGATCGTGCTCACGACCCGCGAGTTCTACGACTTCGAGGGCAAGTACCTCGGGGGCGACGGTGCCGAGGTGGTCTGCCCCGCCGATCTCACCGACAGCGAGATCGCGGCGATCCAGGAGCTCGGCATCCGCGCCTTCCAGGCGGTCGACGGCAAGGGCCTCGCGCGCGTGGACTTCTTCCTCACGGCGGACGGCCTCTACGTCAACGAGCTCAACACGATGCCCGGCTTCACGCCGATCTCGATGTTCCCCAAGTGCTGGATCGCCTCGGGCCTCTCGTATCCGCAGCTGATCACCGAGCTCATCGACACGGCGCTCGAGCGCACGGCAGGCGCGGCGGTCGAAGCGGCCGCGCGCTGAGTCCCGGGCGGTGCGGGCGTCGGCTCGTCGAGCCGCGGCCGCGATGATCAGGGTGCCGGCGTCGCCTCGGCGCGGTCGAGGCACTCGCCGTCGACCGGCAGCACGCTCACGATCGGCGAAAGGGCGTCGAGGACGTCGCGGCTGGACGCCCCGTTGCCGTCCTCGTCGGCGGTGGTGTCGAGATAGATCTCGACGGCGGGGGTGCGGCCGAACGTCGTGATCCGGAAGCGGGGCGCATCGGAGTCGTCCACGATCCAGTCGACCCCGGCGACGCTCTGGCAGCGCAGGGTGGTCGGCCCCGGCGGCTCGACCCCGCACGTCAGCAGGACCCTTGCAGGCTCGCCCCACGCACCGGTGGCCTGTGCGTCGGTCCAGCGGCGCGGCTGCCCGCTCAGCGTGTCGGGCAGGGTGGACGTGATCTCGGCGCACTGGGGATCGTTCGCAGCCTCGGCCGGATCGAGGTCGACGGTCGACGTGCAGCCCGCGAGTGCCAGCGCGGCGACCGCGGCGAGTCCGAGGGCAGCCAGTGAGGGGAGAACACGCACCGCTCCAGGCTAACCCCGCGGAACGGTCGCCCTCGCCGCCGGCGGTAGCGTGGTGATGTGGACGACGAGCGCGGGGATCCGACGGTGGGCGAGCTCAGCGAGGGACGGATCCTCCGGCGGATCCTCGAACGCCTGGGCGAGTCCAACGCACTGGTCGGCCCGGGCGACGACGCCGCCGTGATCGCCGCCGCGGACGGCCGCGTGGTCGCCACCGTCGACACGCTCGTCCACGGGCCCGACTTCCGCCTCGCGTGGTCGAGCGCGTACGACCTCGGCTACAAGGCGGCCGCGGTCAACCTCGCCGACATCGCCGCGATGGGGGCGACGCCGACCGCTCTGCTGGTCGCCCTCGCGATGCCCGACGAGACGCGGCTGTCGTTCGTCACCGGCATCGCCGACGGCCTGCGGGCGGCATGTCGCGACCTGGCGCCCGGCTGCCGCGTCGAGGGCGGCGACCTGACCGTGTCGGACACGCTCACGATCGCAGTGACGGCGCTGGGCGCCCTGGCAGGACGCGCACCCGTGCTCCGCTCCGGTGCCCACGTCGGCGACGTCGTCGCCGTCGCGGGAGAACTGGGCCGTGCGGCGCGCGGTCTGCGCACACTCTTCACCCGCTTCACGGATGCCACGGGTGATCCGGTCGCCGTCGACGAGCGCGTTCTCGAGCCCGCCGAGTTGACCGATCTCGCGGCGCAGCTGCGGCCGTCGCCTCCCGTGTGGCTCGGCCCCGACGCCGCGGATGCGGGCGCGACGGCGATGATGGACGTGTCCGACGGGCTCGTGCTGGACGCGACCCGCCTGGCCGCGGCATCCGGTGTCACCCTCGCGCTGGAATCGGCGCTGCTCGGCGCCGATCCCGCGTCGGCTCTGTCAGGCGGCGAGGATCACGCCCTTCTGGCGACCTTCCCTGTTCGCCGTCCGCTGCCGCACGGATTCGTGCGGGTGGGCGTGGTGCAGCCACGCGGCGCGGACGCCGTGCTGGTCGACGGCCGGCCGTACGAGGGGCGGGGCGGCTGGGATCCCTATCTCGACTGGGACGCCCGCACGGGGTGATGTGCGCTGTCGCCGCGGGACGCTAGCGTGACACGGTGACCGATCTGCTTCCCCGCTCGACACCCGAATCGCAGTCCGTGCCGTCGGCGGCGATCTCCCGCCTCATCGCCGCGCTCGACGGCATCGACCACGTCCACACGCTGACGGTCCTGCGACACGGACACGTCATCGCCGAGACGACCTGGGCCCCGTACGAGCGCGATCTGCCGACGGCGATGTACTCCGTGAGCAAGAGCTTCACCTCGATCGCGGTCGGTCTCGCGATCGAGGAGGGACGGTTCGCGATCGACGACCGCGTCGTCGACCTCATCCCGGATGCCGCTCCCGAGCGTCCCTCCGACCGGCTCGCCGCGCTCCGCGTGCGGCATCTGCTGACGATGACGACCGGTCACGCCGCCGAGCCGCCGCTCGACGACCGCGATTGGGCGGTCACCGCCCTCGCCGCCGACCTGGCATACGAGCCCGGGACGCAGTGGCTCTACAACACGCCCGCCACCTACCTGCTGTCGCTGATCATCCAGACCCGCACCGGCGAGCGGCTGCGGGAGTTCCTGCGCCCGCGGCTGTTCGATCCGCTCGGCTTCCGCGACCCGCAGTGGCTGCAGAGTCCGACCGGCGTGGATGCGGGCGGCTTCGGGCTGTCGGTCCGGCCGGAGGAGCTGGCCGTCTTCGGTCAGCTGCTTCTGCAGCGCGGTGAGTGGCAGGGCAGGCAGCTCGTCCCGGCCGAGTGGATCGACCAGGCCACGGCCCGCCAAGTGGCGAACCAGTCCGACAACGCCGACTGGCGCCAGGGCTACGGCTTCCAGTTCTGGCGCTGCCGCCACGGCGCCTACCGCGGCGACGGCGCCTTCGGCCAGTACCTCGTCGTCCTCCCGGAGGCGGACGCGGTCGTCGCGATCACGGGAGGGTTGCCCGATATGCAGGTGACGCTCGACGCGGTCTGGGACGAGCTGCTGCCGGCTCTCGACACGGAGGATGCGCGGTCGGTCGAGGCCGTCCCCACGCCGATTCCCGCTCCGGGCGGCGACCTCCGCGACGGAGAGGTCCGCCATCGCTACGACGGTCCCGTGCGCGAGCTGCGGATCGCCCACGGCGTGATCGAGATCGACGGCCGGGAACTGCGGTGCGTCCCCGGGGTCTGGTCGGTGTCGACGTTCGCCGACGACCCCGCGACCGGACGCGAGTGGTACGGCGACCAGGTGGCGGTCGCCGGAGGGTGGCGGGGCGACGTATTCGTCGCGGAACTGCGCATCCTCGGCGATGCGCCGACGTTCCGGCTCGAACTGGAGCCGAGCGGCCGGCTGCACATCACGCGTGACGTGGGGTTCGACGGCTCGGAGGTCTGGGAGGGCGCACCGGCGTCTCAGCCCGCGGCGGCCGCCCACCACAGCGCGGTGTCGCCGTAGCGCTTCGTGCGGCCGGCCACGAGCCCGTCCGGCAGCGTCGGCTGGGGTGAGCGCGCAGCGCGTTCGATGACGACATCCGCTCCCGGCGACAGGACCGGCACGAGCAGCGAGAGCGTCGACGACAGCTCGGCCTCGCTCACGTCGTAGGGCGGATCCAGGAACACGAGGTCGAACGGACCCCGCGCCGTCCGCAGGAAAGCGTCGGCCGAGCTGCGGTGCACCCGCACCGCAGGTCCCGAACCCACGGCCTTGGCCACGCGAGCGGCGTTGCGCTGTGCGACGGTCGCCGCCCGCGGCGACTTCTCGACGAGATCCGCGGATGCCGCGCCGCGGCTGAGCGCTTCGAGCCCGAGCGCGCCGGATCCGGCGTAGAGGTCGAGCACGACCGCCCCGTGGAGGGTATCCGCGGATTCGAGCGCCCCGAACAGGGACTCGCGCACCCGGTCGCTGGTCGGCCGGGTGCCGGCGTCCGGCACATCGAGCACGAGGGAGCCGGCGCGGCCCGCGATGATGCGCGTCATCCCTTCACGATATCTCCGGCATCCTCCTCCCTGAGGCGGGGGACGGTGCGCAGCTCGGGATGCAGGCCGGACTTGTCGGCGTAGAACGCGCGGATCACATCCATGTCGGTGCGCACGTCTCCGGTGAGCCGGATGGTGGGGCCGAGGCCCGTCGTCATCGTGGTGCGGTCGACGTAGCCGAGGGTGACCGGCAGCTGCGCCTCGCGGGCGATGCGATAGAAGCCGGACTTCCAGTAGGCGCCGGAGCCGCGGGTGCCCTCCGGGGTGACGACGAGGCCGAACACCTCGCCCGCGCGGATCCGTGCGACCACGTCGCCCACCACCCGTGAGGGATCCGCCCGGTCGACGGGGATGCCGCCGAGGCCGCGCATGAGCGGGCCCTTCCAGCCCCGGAAGAGGCTTGCTTTGCCGAGCCAGCGCACCCGCATGCCGAGTCGCCACGCGATGCCGAGCATGAGGACGAAGTCCCAGTTCGAGGTGTGGGGCGCCCCCAGCAGCACCGTGGGGCGGTCGGGAGCCGGCGCGGTGGACAGCGTCCAGCGACTGCAGGCCCAGTAGACACGGGAGAGGAGTCGTCGGAGCATCTCGCCACCTTAGAGTCCGCCGCTGTGGTTCGGCCGACAGCGGGTCGGCGGCGGCTCCTAGACTCGTCTCATGGCGTCCTTCACCCTCGACTCGAGCCTCGGTGGCGCGGTCGGCGGCAAGACGGCGGCGGCGCTCGAACGCGCGTTCGGCATGACGACGGTCGGCGACCTGCTGGTGCACTATCCGCGCCGTTACGCACGCCGCGGCGAGCTCACGCAGATCTCCTCGCTGCCCGTGGGCGAGCCGGTGACGATCGTGGCCGAGGTGCGGCGGGTGAGCGAGCGGCGCATGAAGAACCGCAGCGGGTCGCTGCTCGAGGTCGTGATCAGCGACGGCAACGGCGAGCTGTCGCTGACGTTCTTCAACCAGGCGTGGCGCGTCAAGGATCTGCGGCCCGGGCGGCGCGGCATCTTCGCGGGCAAGGTGGGGGAGTACCGCGGTGCGAAGCAGCTCGCCCACCCCGACTACGAACTGTTCGACGACGAGGAGCAGGCGCGTCTCACGGCCGAGGCCAACATCAACCTGCCCATCCCGATCTACCCCGCCACCAGCACGGTCGCGAGCTGGCAGCTGCAGAAGATCGTCGACCTGGTCCTCGACGGGCTCGGCGACGTGCCGGAGCCGCTCACGGACGAGCTGCGCGCGCGGCACGGGCTGCTCGACGCCCGTACCGCGATCGAGCGCATACATCGCCCCAAGGCTCTCGAGGAGATCGAACCGGCGCGGGAGACGCTGCGCATGCAGGAGGCGTTCGTCCTGCAGGTGGCGCTGCTGCAGCAGCGGCAGTTCGTGCGGGCGCTGTCGGCGACCCGTCGGGTGCCGGGTGCGCTCCTCGAGCGGTTCGACGAGGCACTGCCGTTCCCACGGACACCTGATCAGGTGACCGTCGGCGACGACGTGGCGCGAGACCTCCAGGGCGACTGGCCGATGAACCGGCTGGTGCAGGGGGAGGTCGGCTCCGGGAAGACGCTCGTCGCGCTCCGCGCGATGCTCCAGGTCGCCGAGGACGGCGGCCAGTCCGCGCTCATCGCCCCCACCGAAGTGCTGGCCGCCCAGCACGTGCGCTCCATCGCCCGGATGCTCGGGCCCCAGCTCGCGCCCGAGCTCATGCCGACGCTCCTCACCGGGCAGCTTCCTGCGGCCGAGCGGCGCAAGGCCGCGCTGCGTGCGGCGTCTGGCCAGGCGCGCATCGTGGTCGGCACGCACGCGCTGCTGAGCGAGAGCACGACGTTCGCCGACCTCGGACTCGTTGTGGTCGACGAGCAGCATCGGTTCGGTGTCGAGCAGCGCGAGTCCCTGCGGGCGAAGGGCTCGTCGCCGCACGCCCTCGTGCTGACGGCGACGCCCATCCCGCGCACCGTGGCCATGACGGTGTTCGGCGATCTCGACGTCTCCACGATCCGCACGATGCCGGCGGGTCGCGCCGGCATCGAGACCTTCGTCGCGCCGCTGGCGGAGCGCCCCGGGTGGTTCGGGCGCGTCTGGGAGCGCATCGCCGAGGAGGTCGGCCAGGGGCGCCAGGCGTTCGTGGTGTGCGCCGCCATCGATGCCGAGGCGCTCACCAAGGACGACACCGCGGACGAACCGCCGGGCGACACCGAAGGCGAGACCAGTCGCACCCGCTGGGGCGTCGTGCAGGTCGCCGACCTGCTGTCGCGGCATCCGTCCTTCGCCGACATCCGGGTCGAGAGGCTGCACGGCAAGATGCCCTCCGACGAGAAGGATGCCGTGATGCAGGCGTTCGCCCGCGGCGACATCGACGTGCTCGTGGCCACGACGGTGGTCGAGGTCGGCGTCGACGTACCGAACGCATCGACGATGGCGATCCTCGAGGCCGACAGGTTCGGCGTGTCGCAGCTGCACCAGCTGCGCGGGCGCGTGGGTCGCGGCGGGGTGCCGGGCCTGTGCCTGCTGGTCACCGAGGCAGCGGCCGCAACGCCGGCACGGGAGCGGGTCGAAGCCGTCGCCTCGACGCTCGACGGCTTCGCGCTGGCCGAGGTCGACCTCGAGCTGCGAGGAGAGGGCGATGTGCTCGGCGACGCGCAGTCGGGGGCCAGGTCGTCTCTGCGACTGCTCCGCGTCGTGAAGGACGCCGACATCATCTCCGAGGCGCGGGTGGCCGCCGAGCAGGTGCTTGCCGACGACCCGGCGCTGCAGCGGCATCCCGGTCTCGCCGCCGCCCTCGAGCGCAACGTCGGGATGGCGGAGCGCGCCGCGCTCGCGAAGAACTGACGGGGCCGGCCGCCCCGCCGCCGCCCACTAGGCTGGTCGGCATGAGCAGCCGGATCGCCGTCGTCCCGGGATCGTTCGATCCGCCGACCCTCGGTCATCTCGACGTGATCCGCCGTGCCGCATCACTGTACGACCAGCTCCACGTGCTCGTCGTGCACAACCCCGGCAAAGAGGCGATGCTGCCCATCGCACAGCGCCAGGCGCTCCTGGAGCAGTCCATCGCCGAGAGCGACATCGACGGCGACGTGGTCGTGGCCTCGTGGAGCATGGGACTGCTCGTCGACTACGCGACGGATGTCGGCGCGAGCGTCCTCGTGAAGGGCATCCGCTCCCAGGTCGATGTGGCGTACGAGACGCCGATGGCGATCGTGAACCGCCACCTCGCCCACGTCGAGACGGTGTTCCTGCTGCCCGACCCCGCGCACGCGCTCGTCTCGAGCTCGCTGGTGCGCCAGGTCGCCGCGCTCGGCGGCGACGTCTCGCCGTACGTGCCGTCGGCGGTGGCGCGGTTCCTCGACACCGGTGCGCGCGGCATCTGACCACGGGGAGTCTGGCCACGGGGGGTCTGACCACGGGGCCCTGGCCACGGGGCGACTCACCAGGAACCGCCGCTAGGCTGGAGACGTGGTCAGAAAGCATGTGACGGGTCCGTTCGTCCTCCCGATCCGCGACATCATCCACCGTTCGGGCGAGATGCGCGAGCACACCATCGAAGCCCCGGCTCCCGCCAAGTGGGGAGAGGGACTGGTCGCCGTCGCCGAGGGTGCGCCCGTCGTCATCGACGTGCGTCTCGAGTCGGTGCACGAGGGCATTCTCGCCTCCGGAGAGATCGACACCGAGTACACCGGCATCTGCAGCCGGTGCCTCATCGACATCGGCGAGGGGCTCAAAGTCGAGTTTCAGGAGCTTTTCGCGTATCCTGGGGAGGAAGAAGCTGACTTCGAGGTTCAAGACGACCACGTGGATCTTGAAACTCTGGTCAGGGAAGCGGTCGTCCTGTCGCTTCCGTTTCAGCCGGTGTGCCAGCCGGATTGCCCCGGCCTCGATCCGGTCACGGGCGAGCGACTGGCCGACGATGCCGGATCGCAGCAGAGCGAGCCTCTCGATCCACGATGGGCCGCGCTCCAGGACTTCACCACGACCAACGACGACGAATCACCGCGCTCCCGCGGCTGATACGCCATCGAGAACACAGAAGAGAGCTAGCCATGGCAGGCAACCCCCCGAAGCGGAAGGTCTCCCGTTCCAACACGCGCTCGCGTCGCGCGCAGTGGAAGGCAGCGCCCATCACGCTGACCACCACGATCGAGAACGGCAAGAAGGTCTACAGCCGCCCGCACCAGGCGAAGGTCGTCACCGACTCGCAGGGCACCGAGCTGTTCCTCGAGTACAAGGGCCGCAAGGTCGCCGACGTCTGATCGTCGTGCACTTGACGTGACAGACGTCGCTGCCGAGCGGACCGCTCACGCAGACCTCACGCAGAAGCTCGGAGTCGTCATCGACCCCGAGCTTCTGTCGCTGGCGCTCACGCACCGGTCCTGGGCGTACGAGAACGGACAGGTTCCGAACAACGAGCGCCTGGAGTTCCTCGGCGACTCCGTACTGGGCCTCGCCGTCACCGTGCGACTGTTCACCGGTCACCCCGATCTCGAAGAGGGGGCGCTCGCGAAGCGCCGCGCCGGCGTCGTGTCGACGGTCGCCCTTGCGGAGATCGCGCGAGGCATCGGCCTCGGCGAGCACCTCATGCTGGGGCGCGGTGAGATCCTCACCGGCGGTCGCGACAAGGACTCGATCCTCGCCGACACCATGGAGGCCATCTTCGGAGCCGCCTACCTGTCGGCGGGGGCGGATGCCGCGACCGGCCTCGTGCTGCGGCTCGTGGAACCGCTGCTCGCCGACCCCGAGCGCTACGGCGCGGCGATGGATCCCAAGACGGCGCTGCAGGAGCTCGCCGCGCACAGCGGCCTGCAGCCCCCGATGTATGCCGTGACCTCGACGGGACCCGACCACGACCGGCGCTTCACCGCGGCCGTCACGGTCGGCGACCTCATCGCCGAGGGCGGCGGGACCAGCAAGAAGCACGCCGAGATGGCCGCGGCGCTGACCGCGTGGCGCGAGCTCAGCGGGCGTGCCTGAGCTTCCCGAGGTCGAGGTCGTCCGTGCCGGGCTCGCCCCCGCGGTCACCGGCGCCCTGGTGCTGGGAGTCACCGTGCTCGATGAGCGCGCGCTGACCCGGCACACCGGAGACGGCGCCGAGTTCGAAGCACGCCTCACCGGACGAGTCGTACTCTCCGCCGCACGGCGCGGCAAGTTCCTGTGGCTGCCGCTGCAGCCGGCGACGGACGGAACGGCGGCGACCGACGCCGTCGTGGGTCATCTGGGCATGAGCGGTCAGATGCTGCTGCGGGCTCCGGGAGCGCCCGTCGAGCGGCACGAGCGCGTACGCATCGACCTGGCGCACCCCGTCCACGGCGAGCTGTCCGTCGTCTTCGCGGATCAGCGGACGTTCGGGTCGCTGGCGATCGACGACCTGATCCCGACTCCGGACGCCGCGCCGGGCGGCCAAGGGTGGGCCGAGGCATCCGTTCCCGCACAGGTCGCCCATATCGCGCGGGACCCGCTGGATCCGGCGTTCTCGGACGAGGGCTTCCGGCGCACCGTCGGACGTAAGGATTCCGCGATCAAGCGCGTGCTGCTCGATCAGACGGTCGTGAGCGGCGTCGGCAACATCTACGCGGACGAGTCGCTGTGGGCTGCGCGCATCCATCCCGAGACGCCCGCGCGCGCGATGTCCACGCGTGCGACGAATCGGCTGCTCGCGGAGGTGCGCCACGTCCTCGAGAAGGCGCTGGCCGAAGGCGGCACCAGTTTCGACGCGCAGTACGTGAACGTCAACGGCCAAGCCGGCTACTTCGCCCACTCACTGAACGCGTACGGCCGCACCGGAGAGCCCTGCCCCCGATGCGGCCGTCCGATCGTGCGCGTGTCGTTCACGAATCGCTCGAGTCACTTCTGCCCGCACTGCCAGCGGACGCCGCGCGCCCTCCCGGCGACGCGCTGACGGCGTCTGGAGGGAGCGCGGCGCCCACCGGCACGATCACACCGCCAGCACCTTCTTCCACGCACCCGCATACGAGGCGGGCACGAACCCGATCGCCTCGTTGATGTCGAGCATGTGGCGGTTCTCCTCGGCGTTGAACGTCGAGACCCGCGGCGACTCGGGCACGAGCTCCCGCCAGCGCAGGAGGTTCGCGCACTTCACGATGGTGCCGAGGCGGTGGCCACGGTGCTCCTTCACGACGAGCGTCCCGAACTGCTGGGTGGCCCCGGCACGGTCCTCCGCGATCGCGAGTTCGTTGTACGCCGCGATCCGCCCGGTGGGCACGTGCAGCACGACGGCCACCGAGACGGTGAGCCCCTGCGCCTTCAAGCGGGCGTCGCGACGCTCCACGCGCGCGGCATCCCAGTGCTGCTCGTCGATGACGAGACCGCCGGCCGGCGCGTCGGTCGACATCCGCGAGATCGCGTAGGCGAACCCGTCGACGTGCTCCGGCGGTGTCGGCGACGTCCACTGGATCGAGCGATAGTCCTCACCGGCGACCGCCAGAGCCTCGGCGAGCATGCGCTCGACGGGGGAGAGGTCTCCGGTCAGATCGAACACGCTGTTGCGCTCCACCTGCTCGAGCGTGAAGCCGCTCGCGAGCTGGAACCGCGTCTGCGGGTCCTCTGCGGGGACCGAACCCCACCCGGTCGACGGCTCGAGACGTGGACCGTCTGTATGCGGTCGATGCAGCGTCCACGTCTGGATCGTGGTGAGCCCGCGTCCCGCGGCCTCACGCTCGACCTCGGCGAGGAGGAGTTCCTCGACGCCCCGGCCGCGGTGCGGCGGGTCGACCATGAGGTCGAACTCGACGGTGCTCGCGTCCGGCTCGTTCGAGATCATGAGCTTCACCGCACCGAGCACGTCCGAGCCGCGCAGAGCGGCGAACCCGAGCTGGGTCCAGTCGGACTGGTCCTGCCAGAACCCGAGCATCTCGTCGGGCTCCTCGCGCAGGTAGTCGTGGCCCGCGTCCGCGAGGCAGACGGCGTTGGCGATCCGCACCATCTCGAGGAACAGGTGCGCGTCCGCAGCATCGGCGGTCTCGGGGACGGGGATCCGCCGGACTGTCACGACGGCGGAATCGGCGAGATCAGTCATCGAGCACCTTCTTCCATGCGCCCTCGTACGCGACCGGCGCGAAGCCGATCGCCTCGTTGATGTCCAGCATGGGTCGGTTCTCCTCTGCGTTGTAGGTGATGACGCGCGCGGACGCGGGCGCCACGTCGCGCCAGGACAGGAGCCCGGCGCACTTCACGAGCGTGCCGAGCTTGTGCCCACGGTGCTCCTTGAGGACGAGGGTGTCCTCCTGATGGGATGCCTCGGTGCGGTCCTTGCCGATCACCAGCTCGTTGAACGCGCACAGCTCACCGGTCTCGATGTGCTGCGCAGCGGTGACCTGGATGGTGCGACCGGATGAGGTGTAGCGGCCGTCGTGCTCGGCGATGCGGGCGGCGTCCCACGCCTCCTCCGCGAACTCGAGGGCTGCCGAGGGCGCGTCGGTCGACATCCGGGACTTCATCCAGGCGTAGCCCGCGATGAACTCCTCCGGGGTCGGGGCGAACCACTGCACGACCCGGTAGTCGGGTGAGGCGGCCTGCGCTTCGGCGAGGAGCCGTTCGACGCCGGCGAAGGAACCGGTCAGGTCGAAGGCGCTGTTGCGTTCCACCTGCTCCAGCGCGTATCCGTGACGGAGGTAGAACCGCGCGACGTGGTCCTCGGGGATCGCGCCGAACCCGGTCGGCGGCGCGAGCTGAGCGCCCGGAGCCGCGGGATGCTCGGCCCACGACTGCAGCACGGTGCGACCGTGCTCGCGCGCGGTCTTCTCGACCAGCTCGTAGGCGGCGGAGCCGATACCGCGTCCCCAGGTCTCGCGCAGCAGCTCGATGAGCCAGAACGCGGCGTTCGATCCCTCCTCGTGCGGGATGTCGACGCCGACGCGGCCGATGATGGCACCGTCGTCGACGATCACCCATGAGAGGCGGGTCTCGTACTCGGTGGGGCGGTAGTGGGGGAGCAGTTCGTCGGCGGCGATGCGGTGGTCGTCGTGTCCGGAGATCTCCCGGTAGATGAGGTTGCGCACCCGGACCATCTCGACGAAGTCGGCGGCGTCCGGTGCGTCGATCGAGGCGGGTACGACGAGGGGGCGGAATTCCAGCCCCGTGATGGTGGTCATGTCAGCGCGTCCTTGCGAGGTCGATGCGGATGGTTGAGGGGTGGGGTCCGCCGCCCGGGTGCGGGCGGCGGACCCGGTGGCCGTCACGGCCGGGGTGCGAGGCTGGCCTCGCGGAGGTAGGCGCGTTCACGCTGCGCGGTGGCCTCCTGGTGCCGGTACGTGTGAGCGTGCCGACGTCGGTCGTCCGCGAGTCGCGGGGTGCGGGTGCTCCACAGCAGCAGCCTCAGACCCAGGTGGAGGGCGAGGCGGTCCAGGAGCGAGGTCCGGGTGTCGCGGCTCGGGAGCCGCAGCGTATCGGGAAGCCCCGATGGGCGCTGCGGCGCAAGGAGAGTATTCATGATTGCTCTTTCCGGTTGTGAAAGGGATGCCTCGGCAAGCGCCGGAGGCGGGGGATGTCATGCCGCAGCACGACGGGACGAAGGCAGGGGGTGCGCGCTCAGCACCGCGAAGCGGATGCGGCGCAACAGACGGGTATCGCCCGAAACCGGGCAGACTCGTCCCCTGCGGGTATCAGATGGCGGCGGGGAAGCGGCCGCTCAGCACAGCGCCGAAGGAGCAGGTCCCCGACGCGACGGCACGAATCGCTCCGCCATCACGGGCGGCGATTCCAGTGGGATTCATCAGCATCATCGGGGGACCTCCTTTCTCGACTTCAGACGCGGAGAGTCACGCTAGCGCGTGCGAGATGCCGGCGTCAAGCGAATTCGCAGATTCGCTGTTCGCATGGCGTGTCGCGGCATCCGATTCGTGCGGCCGGTCTGCCGGGAGACGGGGCACCGCTCCGGTAGCGTAGGCGGGTAATCGACCGGGGCGGGGGCGGATCCATGCACCTGAAGAGCGTGACGCTCAAAGGGTTCAAGTCGTTCGCCCAGCCGACGACCTTCGCCCTCGAGCCCGGCGTGACGTGCATCGTCGGCCCCAACGGCTCCGGCAAGTCCAACGTCGTCGACGCCCTCGCCTGGGTGATGGGGGAGCAGGGGGCGAAGACGCTGCGCGGCGGCAAGATGGAAGACGTCATCTTCGCCGGCACGGCGACACGCGGCCCCCTCGGTCGTGCCGAGGTGCAGCTCACGATCGACAACAGCGACGGTGCGCTCCCCATCGAGTACGCCGAGGTGACGATCAGCCGCACGCTGTTCCGCAACGGCACCAGCGAGTACGCCATCAACGGCGAGTCGTGCCGGTTGCTCGACGTGCAGGAGCTGCTGAGCGACTCCGGCCTCGGCCGGGAGATGCACGTGATCGTGGGGCAGGGCCGGCTCGACAGCGTGCTGCAGGCCACGCCCGAGGATCGCCGCGGCTTCATCGAAGAGGCCGCCGGCATCCTGAAGCACCGGCGTCGCAAGGAGAAGACCGTCCGCAAGCTCGACGCGATGGAGGCCAACCTCACGCGCCTGAGCGATCTCGCGGGCGAGCTGCGCCGGCAGCTGAAGCCGCTGGGCCGACAGGCCGAGATCGCCCGCGAGGCGGCGACGATCGCCGCCGTCGTGCGCGATGCGAAGGCGCGGCTCTTCGCGGACGAGATCTCGGGCCTCCGTGCCGAGCTGGCGTCGCATGCGCAGAGCGAGCAGGAGCGCCACGCCGAGCGCATGGTGCTGCAGGACGGGCTCGACAACGTGCGGGTGCGCATCGAGCAGCTGGAGAACGACCAGCGATCCGAGAGCGTCGACCGTGCGCGTCGCGTCGCGTTCGGGCTGGAGCGCTCGCAGGACCGCCTGCGCAGCCTGTACGCCCTCGCCGGCCAGCGCCTGGCGCTGCTCGGGGACGCCGAGGACGAGGAGCGCCTCGAGCTCACCACCGTGTCGCAGGCGATGATCGACGAGGCCCGCGCCGAGATCGACGACGTGTCGGACGGCTTGGGCGCCGCGCAGGACGCCGCCGCCGCGGCCGCCCGCGACGTCGTGCGCGCCCGCGCCGAGCTCGACGCCCTCGACTCCGACATCGCCGCGCAGAGCGCCCTCGTCTCCGAGCACGACATGAGGATCACCGCGCTGCGCGGCACCGCCGAGGCGGCGGCATCCGCCCTCGCCGCCGTCCAGACCGCGGTCGAGCGCCAGCAGAAGGCGCTGGATGCCGCCCTCGCGCGCCGCGCCGATGCCGAAGAGACCCTCGCCGGTGTCGACCCCGACCTGGTGCCCGACGCGTCGACGGCCGACCATGCCGCCGCGTACGAGCGCGCCCAGCGCGATGCCGCCGAGGCGGAGGCGTCGGTGGCGTCGTTGCGTGAGCGGCTGCACGCGGCGGAGCGGGAGCGCGAGGCGCTGACGGCGCAGACGGCCGCGCTGAGCCGCGCGCTGGATGTCAAGAACGGCGCGTCCGCACTGATCGCGCAGGGTCGCGACGGTGTTCGCGGCCTCGTCGGAGACGCGGTGCAGGTGCGCTCCGGGTTCGAGGCCGCCATCGCGGCCGTGCTGGGTCCCATCGCCGAAGGCGTGCTGGTCGACGATCGGGCGAGCGCTTTCGCCGTGGCCGACGCGGCGCGTGACGCCGAGGCCGGCATGGTCGACATCGTGATCGCGTCGGCGGGCGTGATGCGGCCGGACTTCCCGAAGCTGCGCGGAGTCGTTCCTGCGCGTGAAGTGGTGACGGCACCCGACGGGGTGCTGGGTCTGCTCTCTTACGTCGTGGTCGTCGACGACCTCGAGACGGCTCGGGAGGCCGGACCGGCTCTGGCGATGGCCGAACTCGGCGGACCGCTCACCCTGGTGACCCGCCGTGGCGAGGTGTACACCGAGCACTCGCTCCGCGCAGGTGCCGGCTCGTCCCGTTCGCGGCTCGAGCTGGCGGCGGAGCGGGATGCCGCCGCGGAGCGCCGCGACGAGATCACCGTGGTGGCAGACTCCCTGCACGAAGCGCTCGGCGATGCCACGCGCGAACTCGACTCCGCGCGCCTGCGCACCAAGACCGCGCTGGCGACGCTCCGTGAACACGACGCGGCCCTC
Source organism: Microbacterium sp. ZW CA_36 (assembly GCF_044987475.1). Taxonomy (NCBI): domain Bacteria; kingdom Bacillati; phylum Actinomycetota; class Actinomycetes; order Micrococcales; family Microbacteriaceae; genus Microbacterium; species Microbacterium sp. ZW CA_36. The sequence continues at coordinate 158,288 of NZ_JBJDRL010000003.1, read as the reverse complement.
GCAGCACACGCGGAGCAGGTGAACCGAGCGACCGTGCGGCATGAAGCGGCCGTCGCCGAGTGCGAACGCCTCGCCGCCGGCCTCGCCCAGGCCGCCGCGGCGGTCGAAGAGGCCGAGAGCTCTGCGCGCTCGGCGGAGGATCAGCTCACGGCTGCGCTCGAGGCTCCCCGGCCCATCCTCGATGCGTCGGCGCGCGACGGCATGCTCGCCGCACTCGAGGCGGCCCGCGACGCCGAGATGGGTTCGCGGCTCGACGTCGAGACGCTCCGCGAGCGCATCCGCGCCGGCGAGGCGCGGGTCGTCGGGCTCGAACGCCAACGGGAGCGTGAACGCGAGGCCGCCGCCGAGGCGGCACGCCGGGCGGTGGTGCGCCGCGCGCAGCGCGGGATCGCCGCCGGGGTCGCCGGACAACTGCCCGCCGTGATCGATTCGGTCGACCGCTCGCTCGCTCAGGCGCGGGCGGAGCTCGCCGCCGCAGAGTCGGAGCGCACCGCGGTGACCGCCGAGCTCGGCGAACTCCGCGCGCAGGAGAGCTCGGTGCGGGAGCGGCTGGCGGGCCTCACCGAGAGCGTCCACAACCTCGAGCTGCAGATCCACGAGAAGCGGCTGCACGTGGGCGGGCTGCTCGAACGCGTGCAGTCCGAGCTCGGCCTCGACGAAGACATTCTTATTTCGGAATATGGGCCGGATCAGCCCGTTCCCCTCGTCGCGACGGCCCAGGCCGCTGAGCCGGCTGTGGACGGCACGGAGGCGGAGGCGATTGCGTACGACCGCGGCCAGCAACGGCGGCGACTGCAGGAGGCCGAGCGCAAGCTCACCCAGCTCGGTCGCGTGAACCCGCTTGCGCTCGAGGAGTTCGAAGCCCTCGAGCAGCGTCACAAGTTCATGACCGAGCAGCTCGCGGACCTCACCCAGACCCGCAAGGATCTGCTGACGATCATCGAAGAGCTCGACGAGCGCATGCAGTCGATCTTCCTCGCGGCGTTCGAAGACACGAAGGTCGCCTTCGGCGAGGTGTTCCCGATCCTGTTCCCCGGCGGCACCGGGTCGATCACTCTCACCGACCCCGACTCGCCGCTGACGACGGGCATCGAGGTGGCCGTACGCCCGGTCGGCAAGAAGATCGAAAGGCTCTCGCTGCTCTCCGGCGGCGAGCGTTCTCTCGCCGCGGTGGCGCTCCTGACGGCGATCTTCAAGGCCCGGCCGAGCCCCTTCTACATCCTGGACGAGGTGGAGGCCGCGCTGGACGACGCCAACCTCGGCCGCCTTCTGGGCGTCTTCGAGCAGCTGCGCGAGTCGAGCCAGCTCATCGTCATCACGCATCAGAAGCGCACCATGGAGATCGCCGACGCCCTCTACGGCGTGTCGATGAGGCAGGACGGCGTCTCCGCCGTCGTCGGACAGCGCATCGTGGAGCGCGTGGCCTCCTGATCGGCGGGTTGACTGCCCCGACAGCTGGGCGTGGATCTCGGGGGCGGGGGAGTAGCGTTCGCCTATGCACACCTCTGCGCGCGCGGTGACGGCCGGACTGCTGCTGTCGGCGTTCGCGCTGACCGCGTGCACACCGTTCCCACCGGGTGCGCGGCTGTTGTCGCCGGAGCCCTCCGACTCGGCCTCCGTGGATGCCGGCGAGACGCCCGAGCCTGCGGATGACGCCGGCAGTCCACCGACCGAGATCACCTTCGCCGCGGGCGCGGAACTGGACCCCGCACTCTGGACGGTGGGCTGGGACGATCGGCTGATGGCCGCGGACGAGCGGTTCGCGACATCGTCGCCCGACGACGGCAACGGCAGCTGGGCCTATCTGGACGGACAGACCCAGTGCACGGTCGCCTTCTACCAGGGCGCCATCACCGACCTGGAGCTGGGAGCGGATGACCGCGAGAGCACCGACAACATGCTCGCCGCGGTGCTCAGCACGCAGATTCCCGGGGTGACGGGGGCCGACGTCAGCGCCAACGCATCGGACGACTACGTCGCGCAGACGACGCAGGAGGGCACGGTCGACATCCGCATGGTCGGGGGCAGCGGGGGCGCGGGTGGCGACGAGGCGAGCTGGAGCGAGTTCGGGCGCACGTTCGGCACCCTCGGCACGTCACTGGTCGTCAACGTGGAGTGCCCGCCCGGACAAGACGTCGCCACCGAGGTGACCGACCTTCTCGGCAACTACCTCGGCATCGCGGTGGCGCCCGCGTCGGGGTGAACGGCGCGGGCACCTAGGCTGGGGGGATGGCAGAGAGCTCCTGGTCGCTCGGCCGTGCGCTGCGCGGCATGTTCGTCAAACCCACGATCGATGAGACGACCTGGGAAGACCTCGAGACGGCGCTGCTCACGGCGGACTTCGGCCCCGACATCACCGAACGCATCATCGACGAATTGCACGAGAAGGTCGAGCGGTATCGCACGACCGACCCGCGCGACCTGCAGCGGATGCTGAAGGAGACGCTCGAGGAGCACTTCGCCAAGTTCGACACCACCCTCCGCCTCACCGAGCGGCCCGCCGTCGTGCTCGTCGTCGGCGTGAACGGCGTCGGCAAGACCACGACCATCGGCAAGTTCGCGAAGTTCCTGCAGCGCTACGGACGGTCGGTGGTGGTCGGTGCCGCCGACACCTTCCGCGCTGCTGCCGTCGACCAGCTCGCGACCTGGGCCGAGCGGGGCGGGGCGGCGATCGTGCGGCCGCAGCAGGAGGGCCAGGATCCGGCATCCGTCGCCTTCCAGACCATCGAGTACGCCAAGAGCACCGGCACCGAGATCGTGCTCGTCGACACCGCCGGCCGCCTGCACACCAAGGGCGGGCTCATGGACGAGCTCGGCAAGATCCGACGTGTGATCGAGAAGCAGGCGCCGATCAGCGAGGTGCTCCTCGTGCTCGATGCCACGACCGGTCAGAACGGGGTCATGCAGGCTCAGGCCTTCCTGGAGCACGCGGGCGTCACAGGCCTGGTCCTCACCAAGCTCGACGGCTCGGCGAAGGGCGGCTTCGTGCTCGCCGTGCAGGAGCGCACCGGGATTCCGGTGAAGCTGCTGGGTCAGGGCGAGGGGATCGGCGACCTCACCGGCTTCACCCCGCACGTATTCGCGGCCGCTCTCGTCGACTGATCCTGGCGCCGTCGCGGACCGAATTCACGCCATGCCGTGTTCGGGCTATCGCCGACGCGCTCCTTGCGGTTTCATGGGGTCATGGCGATCGAGCACGACTACTTCGGACTCCTCGAATCGGGGCCTGACGGATCGATCTTCTGGTCGGAGAACGTCGAACTGGGAGACCAGTCCGTCACGGTGGATCTCACGGCGCCCGACCAGGACGACGTCTCCGAGGCCGCCCTCGACGTCGCCGCCGCGCTCATCTCGTCGATCGAGGACATCGACCGCAGCGCGCGCAACGGCATGGTGAACGAGCTGAACGATCGCACCAGCGAAGTGACCGAGTACATCCTGCAGCAGCAGGAGACGCTGGGAGAGGCCCTCGAGGAAACGCTCGTCGACATCTCGGGTGACGTCCAGATCGACGTGATCCGCTCACTCCAGCTCATGAGCATGACGATCCTCGCCGACGAGCACGGCGGCTCGGACCCGTTCGCGGTGCTGGAGTACGCGCTCGATCCTGACGCCACCGACGACGTGCTGCTGGTCAACCTGGACTCCGCCGGGGCCGTGCTGTCGGTCACGAGCGCGGACTGACCGCCGCCGTCACACCGCCTGGGCGAAGCCGCGTTCGACGTGGACGTCCTCGGCGATGTGCGCCAGGTGCGCCGGGATCTCGCGACCCTTGGACAGCATCGACTGCGCCCAGAGGCGGCCTGCGCGGTAGGACGAGCGCACGAGCGGCCCCGCGAGCACTCCGAGGAATCCGATCCGCTCGGCCTCCTCTTTGAACTCGACGAACTCCTGCGGCTTGACCCACCGCGCGACGGGCAGGTGCCGCGGCGACGGCCGGAGGTACTGCGTGATGGTGATGATGTCGGTGCCGGCGGCGCGGAGGTCCTCGAGTGCCTGGATGACCTCCTCGGGCTCCTCTCCCATGCCCAGGATGAGATTCGACTTGGTGATGAGACCCGCATCGCGCGCCTGGGTCAGGACGTCGAGCGAGCGCTCGTAGCGGAAGGCCGGCCGGATCCTCTTGAAGATGCGCGGGACCGTCTCGACGTTGTGCGCGAAGACCTCGGGACGGCTCGCGAACACCTCGCCGAGCAGGGCCGGGTCGCCGTTGAAATCGGTCGCGAGGATCTCGACGCCCGTGTTCGGGTTCAACGCGTGGATCTGCCGCACCGTCTCAGCGTGGAGCCATGCGCCGCCATCCGGCAGATCGTCGCGTGCGACTCCCGTCACTGTGGCGTAGCGCAGGTTCATGCGCACCACGCTCTCGGCGACGCGGCGCGGCTCGTCAATGTCGTAGTCCGCCGGCTTGCCGGTGTCGATCTGGCAGAAGTCGCACCGGCGCGTGCACTGCGAGCCGCCGATGAGGAAGGTCGCCTCGCGGTCCTCCCAGCACTCGTAGATGTTGGGGCAGCCGGCCTCCTGGCACACGGTGTGAAGCTCCTCGGTCTTCACGAGCGAATGCAGCGCCTGGTACTCGGGCCCCATCTTGGCCTTGGTCTTGATCCACTCCGGCTTGCGCTCGATCGGCGTCTGCGCGTTGCGCACCTCGAGCCGGAGGAGCTTGCGCCCGTCAGGACCCGAGGGAGCGGATGCCGCGTCCGGCGTGCCTGCGGCACCCGGCGCGCTGCTGCAGGCGCTCATGCCGGCACCCCGGCGAAGTCGGCGGCGAACACGCGGCTCACCGTGCCGATCACGTCGCTCGGCGCGATCTCGGCGCCGGCCACCTCGCTGATCGTCGTGACTCCGGCATCCGTGATCCCGCACGGGATGATGCCGCGGAAGCCGGCGAGGGAGTTGTCGCAGTTGAGCGCGAAGCCGTGCATCGTCACGCCCCGCTGCACGCGGACGCCGATCGCGGCGACCTTGTCCTCGCCCAGCGGGCGGCGCACCCAGACGCCGCTGCGGCCTTCGACCCGGTAGCCCTCGACGTCGTACGCGCCCAGCACGTCGATCAGCAGCTGCTCGAGGCGGCGCACATGTGCGACGACGTCGACCGGCTCGGTGAGCCGCACGATCGGGTAGCCGACGAGCTGTCCCGGGCCATGCCATGTGATCTTGCCGCCTCGGTCGACATCAACGACGGGCGTGCCGTCGGTCGGGCGCTCATGCCGCGCCGTGCGAGCGCCTGCCGTGTAGACGGGCTCGTGCTCCAGCAGCAGCAGCGTGTCGGGTCGCGTGCCCGCCACCACCTCGGCGTGGATGCTTCGCTGCAAGGCCCAGCCGTCGAGATACGGCACGTAGTCGGGGGAGAGGCCGACCGTCTGGATGTCGAGCATCGCGCTCCTTCACTTGTTCGCTCGTGGCGATTGATGGATTGCGTCCAACAATACATCCGCTGCTCGCCCATGCCGAGACACGCACGGCGCATCCGACAGCACCCATGCCGGATGGACCACCGGCCATAAGGTGGCTTCATGTCCACCGAGCCGCGCGCGGGGCGACCGAAGGCGTCGTCGCGCGAGACCATCGCCGAAGCGGCGTGCGAGCTGTTCCTCGAGCAGGGCTACGAGCAGACCTCGATCGCCGATATCTCCAGCCGCGCCGGAGTCAGCCGGTCGAGCTTCTTCAACTACTTCTCCTCCAAGTCCGATGTGCTGTGGGCGGGGCTCGACGAGCGGCTCGCCGCATTCGAGCGGCACCTGGGCTCGGACGAGGAGACGGCTGCCGTCGCCGACGTCCGTTCGGCGACCCTCGCCATAGCGGAGGGATTCGCGCCCGACAGCCTTGCGCTGGGCATCGTCAACGCGAAGGCGATGGGACTCGAGGCCGAGTACGAGCGCGACGCCGCCCTCCGCCGGGCGCGCGTGGCGAGGGCGGTCTCGACGCGGTTCGTCCGCGCCGGGTCGGATCGCGTGCACGCCGAGGTCGCCGGCGCTGCGTGGGGCGGGGCGGTGCTCGCCGCGGTCGAGGCGTGGGCCCACGACGGTGCCGGCCGCACCTCGCTCGCGCGCTTCCTGGCTCGTGCGGCGGACGCCGCCGAAGCCGTCGGGCCGGTGCGTGCCGGGGAGGTGCGGCAGCTGCGCGTGGTCGTCGAGGCGCCCGACTTCGAGGCCGCCCTCCGCTTCTACCGCGACGTCGTCGGGATGCCGCAGGCCGAGGCGTACGAGGCCGAGGGCGGTGCCCGCGTGGCGATCCTCGACGCCGGGCGCGCGACCCTGGAGCTGTCGAACCCGGCGCAGGTCGCGTTCATCGACCGCGTCGAGACAGACGGCGACGCCCCGAGCGACCGGATCCGGCTCGCGCTCGAGGTGGACGACAGCGCTGCCGCCGCCGAGCGCCTGGCGCACCGCGGCGCGGAGGTGCAGGCATCCGCCCGCGTCACGCCCTGGCGCTCCCGCAACGCGCGTCTGCGGGGTCCTGCAGGTCTGCAGCTGACCCTGTTCGAGGAGCTCGGACCCGAGAGCTGAATCGCCCGGGACGGCGGGTGGCGGCGGAGCGGGCGGCGTCGGCATCCGTCCCCGGTAGAATCGGGGCATCATGGCGACTTTCGGCACCCTCTCCGACCGGCTCACCGAGACCTTCCGCAACCTCCGCAAGAAGGGGCAGCTCACGCCCGCGGATGTCGATGGCACCGTCCGCGAGATCCGGCGCGCCCTGCTCGACGCCGACGTGGCGCTGCCCGTCGTCAAGGACTTCACCGCCAAGGTGCGCGAGCGCGCGCTCGGCGATGAGGTGAGCAAGGCGCTGAACCCGGCGCAGCAGGTCGTGCAGATCGTCAACGAGGAGCTCGTCGCGATTCTCGGCGGCCAGCAGCGCCGGCTGCAGTTCGCGAAGAACCCGCCGACCGTCATCATGCTGGCGGGCCTGCAGGGCTCGGGTAAGACGACCTTCGCGGGCAAGCTCGCCAAGATGCTCGAGAAGGACGGCCACACGCCGCTCCTCATCGCCGCCGACCTCCAGCGTCCCAACGCGGTCAACCAGCTGCAGGTCGTGGCCGAGCGCGCCGGTGCCGCGATCTACGCGCCCGAGCCGGGCAACGGCGTCGGCGACCCGGTCAAGGTCGCCCGCGATGGCGTCGAGGTCGCGCGTCGCCAGCAGCACGACGTCGTCATCATCGACACCGCCGGCCGCCTCGGCGTCGACGCCGAGCTCATGAAGCAGGCGGCCGACATCCGCAAGGCGACCGATCCCGACGAGGTGCTGTTCGTCATCGACGCGATGATCGGACAGGATGCCGTCAACACCGCCAAGGCGTTCCAGGACGGCGTCGACTTCACCGGTGTCGTGCTCTCGAAGCTCGACGGCGACGCCCGCGGTGGCGCCGCGCTCTCCGTCGCCTCGGTCACGGGCCGCCCGATCATCTTCGCGTCCACGGGTGAGGGCCTCGACGACCTCGAGGCGTTCCACCCCGACCGCATGGCGTCGCGCATCCTCGACCTCGGCGACATCCTCACCCTTATCGAGCAGGCGCAGCAGGCGTTCGACGAAGAGGAGGCGCTCAAGGTCGCGGAGAAGCTCGCGACCGAGCAGTTCACCCTCGAGGACTTCCTCGCCCAGATGCAGCAGATGCGCAAGATGGGCTCGATGAAGAAGATGCTCGGGATGCTCCCGGGCATGGGGTCCATGAAGGATCAGCTCGAGAACTTCGACGAGCGCGAGATCGACCGCACCGAGGCGATCATCCGCTCGATGACCCCCGCCGAGCGCCGCAACACCAAGCTCCTCAACGGATCGCGCCGGCTGCGCATCGCGCGCGGCTCGGGCATGACAGTCACGGACGTCAACCAGCTCGTGCAGCGATTCGACCAGGCCGCGAAGATGATGAAGACCGTCGCCCGCGGCGGCGTGCCGAACATCCCCGGTATGGGTCCGATCCCCGGCGCCGGCCGGCCGGGCGCCTCGTCCAAGCGCGGCAAGCAGCAGAAGGCGAAGGGCTCGCGGTCGGGCAACCCCGCCAAGCGCGCCGCCGAGAACGCGGGGATCGCGGCGCAGGACGCCGAGGCCCCGACGGGCTCGGGCTTCGGGCTCGGCGCCGGAGGAGCGAAGGGCGCCCCGACCGAGGCGGATCTCGCCGAGCTGCAGAAGATGCTCGGCCGCGGCTGACCCCGCGCTTGTCCGGGCGGCCTGCGCGCCGCCTTCGAGACTGCGCGCGGCGTGCCCGCCGCCTTCGAGACTGCGCGCGGCCTGCCCGCCGCCTTCGAGACTGCGCGCGGCCTGCCCGCCGGTGGTCGCCCTCTCTGTCGCCAGATCAGGTGATTTCGCCGAGGTAGGACGTTTCGGCGGGAAACGTCCTACGCCCGTGAAATCACCTGATTTCGCGACGGTGGAGCCCCTGGGCTATCGCCATGAGGATCGTCTCCACGACGTACTCCCACCGGAAGAACACCTGGAAGTAGTCGAAACGGAGCACGACGTAGCCGCGCAGGACGAGGCGAGCGTCGGCTTCTAGATCACGCCGGCGGTCTTGCGCCGAGCTGTGGAACTCGAATCCATCGAGCTGCACCAGAAGCGAGTCGCCAACGCGTCCGTCGATGCGGTGACCGTCGATCGTCACCTGCTGCTGGACCGGCACGCCGACCTGCTTCATGCCATGGACGAATCGCGTCTCCAGGCCGGAGTCTGAGAGCTCGCTCGCCAGCCGCGCGAACTCCGATGCAGCGCTGCTTCGCCAAGCGACGCGCTTGAGCGTCGCGGCCATCGCCTTCTTCGCTCGAATGGCGGACTCCCAGACCGCCAGAGCATCGCGTGGTTCCACGCACCTCGCGACATGGAAGAGGATGTTCACGACCGGCTCCTCCGTCATGGTCCGGCTCACGGGCGCCGGCGCGGACGCCCAATGCAATCGAACTCCCTCAGTCGCATTGCGGGATGCAGTGGCCTGAACTGCGACGTGCACCTCCGAGTGGTCCGGAACCCACAGTCCCAGCATCTCCGCACCGCTCAGGCATGTCGCTCGCCCACCCACGGAGGCAGCCTTCACGCGCCTCGCATCGGCATCCGGACGTACTAGCCACGAGCGGCGCACCCGGTGGAGATCCCCGCGGGCTACGCCATCGGCGATCTCGCGGGCGGTGTACCCGGCGACGCGCAGCTGCGACGTGTGCGAAACGCCGTGGCGCTGATCGATCCACTCTAGGAGGGACGGTCGGGTGCCGAGGTCTGCGGTGTTCACTGGTCCAGCGTCGATGGCCCTCACCTTCGGGCGCGCACAAGTGCACCGATCCGGGGATAGTGCGGCGCAGCCCCAAGTTGGGGAGGAAGCCGTGCCTGGCGTCGCGGCCTCGAGCCACGGCATCCACCGCCTCCTCGCTGTTACGAGATCAGGTGATCTCACCGGGGTAGGACGTTTGACGGCGGAGTCTCCTGTGCTGGCGAAATCACCTGATCTCGTCACGCGCGAAGACGCGAAGGGTGGGGAGGTGTCAGTGGTGGCGGTCGTGCGAATCGACGGCGGTGCGAGCGCGTCGGAGGGGAGGATGCGTGGGGTCTCAGCATCCGCTCGCCTCCTCGCTGTTGCGAGATCAGGTGATCTCACCGGGGTAGGACGTTTGACGGCGGATTCTCCTGTGCTGGCGAAATCACCTGATCTCGTGCCTCGGCGCGGGGTGCGTACCGACGCGTGGTCAGCGACGCCCCGCGCCTGTCGGACGCCGCTGGCGACGCCTCGCGCCTGTCGGATGCCGCTGGCGACGCCTCGCGCCCGTGTCGGATGCCGACCCCGCGCCGGACGGATGCCGCTGGCGACGCCCCGCGCCGGACGGATGCCGCTGCCGCGGCATCCGTCCCCTCCGCGACGTGCTCAGGTGACGTCACAGGGGTAGGCCGCAGGCGCGGAGTAGGCCCCTGCGGAGCGACAGCGCCGGGTCAGCGGCCGAGGGTGGCCAGGTGCTCGCGCAACGTGGGGCCGGAGCGGAACTCGCCGACCAGGTGGCGCACAACCTCGCGGAGGTCGCCTTCGGCCGCGTCGGCGACGGCGAGCTGGCGCGAATAGCTCGCGCCGCCCGTGAGGATGGCCTCGATGCCCGCCAGTTCGCGGGCGCATTTGAGGTCGTCGGCGATGTCGCCGATCTCTGCGAGCGTCTCGCGCAGGTGCTCGGTGACGAGGCGCTGGGTGCCGAGATGATCGACGATCACGCGTGCGTCGAGTCCGTAGCGCGCGGCGCGCCACTTGTTCTCGCGGATGAACCACGGCTGGATCGTCTCGAGCGGCAGCCCCTCGTCGAGCCGGCGCGAGAAGTGCTCCACGAGCACCTGCACCAGGGCGGCGACCGCGGCGAGCTCGGGGAGCGTCGACATGCCGTCGCAGGCGCGCACCTCGATGGTTCCCCAGCGCGGCGCCGGACGGATGTCCCACCGCACCTCGGTGGCGTCCTCCATGACTCCGGTGCCGACCATGTCGTCGAGGTAGCCCTCGAACTCGCTCCAGTTCTGGAGCGGCCACGGCAGACCCGCGGTGGGCAGCTGCTGGAAGACGAGCGCGCGGTTGGAGGCGTAGCCGGTGCGCTCACCCGCCCAGAACGGGCTCGACGCCGACAGCGCCTGCAGGTGAGGCAGGTAGACGGCGAGGGCATTGATGATCGGGAACACCTTGTTGACGTCCTCCACGCCGACGTGCACGTGGATGCCCCAGATCATCATGTTGCGGCCCCACCACTGGGTGCGCTCGATGAGCTTGTGGTAGCGGGTCTTGTCGGTGACGCTCTGGTCGTACCACTGCGCGAACGGATGGCTGCCCGCGCAGAGCAGGTCGACGCCATGCGGGTCGGTGTAGGTGCGCACCTCGGCGATCGCGTCGGCGATGTCGTCGACGGCGGCGGCAACGGTGTCGCCGATGCCGCTGGTCACCTCGACGGTGTTCGTGAGCAGCTCGCCGGTGACGGTGTAGCGCTCGAGGCTGGAGCGCTCTTCGAGCGCGGCGAGGAGATCGGGGCCGCGGGGGATCAGGTCCCCGGTCGCGGTGTCGGCGAGCATGAGCTCCCACTCCAGGCCCACGGATGAGCGGTCGGATGTCGCGAAGGGCACCGTCATGGGCACAGTCTGGCACGCACGGGTCTGGACTCCGGTGGTTCGCGGCATGGTGCGTCATCTGGCAGAATAGAGGGCTGGACCACACGCTCGACCCTCTATCCAGCGTCGTGCTCCTCCTCTGAGCTCCCGCCGGGTGTGCACCCCACGCTCCAGGCGACAGGTTCGTTCGCTTTCCACACATTCAGGAGAATCGTGGCTGTCAAGATCCGTCTCAAGCGCCTCGGCAAGATCCGTGCGCCCTACTACCGCATCGTCGTGGCCGACTCGCGCACCAAGCGCGACGGCCGTGTCATCGAAGAGATCGGCAAGTACCACCCCACCGAGGAGCCCTCGTTCATCGAGGTCGACTCCGAGCGTGCCCAGTACTGGCTGAGCGTCGGCGCACAGCCGACCGAGCAGGTGCGCGCACTCCTCAAGCTGACCGGCGACTGGGGTCAGTTCAAGGGCGACAAGAACGCGGTCTCGACCGTGAAGACCCGCGACGAGAAGCCCGCGTTCGAGATCGACTCCTCGAAGAAGTCGGTCGTGAAGCCGAAGGCCGAGAAGAAGGCCGAGGCCGCCGAGGCTCCCGCCGCCGAGGCGACCGACGAGGCCGCCGCCGAGTCCGCAGAGTAATCCGTTGCTCGCCGCCGCGCTCGAACACGTCGTCAAGGGGATCGTCGATCACCCGGACGACGTCCGCATCGACTCGTCCACGTCGCCCCGCGGCGACGTGCTCGAAGTGCACGTCCACCCCGATGACCGGGGTCGCGTGATCGGGCGCGGCGGCCGCACGGCCAAAGCCCTGCGCACCCTCATCAGTGCCCTCGCCGACGGACGCCGCGTGCGCGTCGACGTCGCGGACGACTGAGGTGTCAGGCGAGAACACCGCGGGATCGGGCGCAGACGCCCGCAAGCCCGTGAATGCCGTTCCCCCCGCTGGCAAGACGCAGCTCCGTGTCGGTCGCCTCGTCAAGGCGCACGGACTCAAGGGCGCCATCAAGCTCGAGCTGTACACGGACGACCCCGAGGGTCGCTTCGTCCCCGGCGCGACGTTCACCCTGCAGGTTCCCGAGTCGTCGCCGTGGCACGGCAAGCCGCTCACGGTGCGCGAGTTCCGCTGGATGAACAGCCACCCGGTCGCCTTCTTCGAAGACGTCGATGACCGCGACGCCGCAGAGGCGCTCATCCGCGCCATCCTGTGGGTCGATGAGGATATCCAGGCCTCGCCGACCGAGGAGGACGCCTGGTTCGATCACCAGCTCGTCGGCCTCGAGGTCGTCCGTGACGGCCAGGTCGTCGGCAAGGTCGCCCGGGTGGACCACTTCCCCGCGCAGGACCTGCTCATCGTGAAGGTGCGCGACGACGAGGTGCTGGTGCCGTTCGTCAAGGCGATCGTGCCGGAGGTCGACATCGCGGCCGGGCGCGTCATCGTGACGCCGCCGGCAGGACTCTTCGAGGAGCTCCCCGAGGATGACAACGGCGACGACGCTGCGGCGGAGACGTCCGCCGACGACGCTGACGACGCTCCGGCGGGCCCGTCCGCCGACGACGCCGACACCGCTCGCTGACACCGTCTCACGCGGCGCCACCGGCAGCCGTGCGGCAGATGTGATCTGCGGGTAACACGGCGGGAAACGCCCCGGAACCTCCATCCCGGATCATCGAAGGCATGGGCGAAGTACGCACCGTGTGCTCCTACTGCGGCGTCGGCTGCGGTATCTCGGTGACGACCTCCCACGCCGGGGCGGGGCATCCGCTCACCATCGCGAAGGTCGCGGGCGACCGCGCCCACCCCACCAACGCCGGGCGGCTCTGCACCAAGGGCGCGACCCATGCGGAGCTGATGCAGGCTCCGGGGCGCATGACCTCCGCACACGTGCGCCCCGCGAGAGGGGAGCCGGCGGAACCTGTCGCACTCGCTGATGCCGTGACGGATGCCGCGACGCGCCTGCGCGCGATCCTCGACGAGCACGGGCCCGACGCCATCGCGATGTACGTGTCGGGGCAGATGAGCATGGAGGCGCAGTACCTCTCGAACAAACTCGTGAAGGGCTACCTGCGCGGCATCCACATCGAGTCGAACTCCCGCCTGTGCATGGCGTCGGCCGGCACCGGCTACAAGCAGTCGCTCGGTGCCGACGGCCCGCCCGGCTCGTACGAGGACTTCGACCACGCCGACCTGTTCTTCGTGATCGGGTCGAACACGGCGGACTGCCATCCGATCCTGTTCCTGCGGATGGCCGACCGGCTCAAGCAGGGCGCGAGGCTTATCGTCGTCGACCCCCGCCGGACCACGACGGCCGACCGCGCCGATCTCTTCCTGCAGATCGCCCCCGGGACCGACCTCGCCCTCCTCAACGGCCTGCTGCATCTGCTCGTGGAGGCCGGCGACATCGACGAGGAGTTCATCGCCGCCCACACCGAGGGCTGGGAGCACATGGCGGAGGTCCTCTCCGAGTACCCGCCTGCGCGCGTGGCGGAGCTGACCGGACTCCCCGAGGACGACATCCGCACCGCCGCCCGCTGGATCGGGGAGGCCGACGAGTGGATGACGCTGTGGACGATGGGCCTGAACCAGTCCACCCACGGCACGTGGTCGACCAACGCCATCTGCAACCTCCACCTCGCGACAGGCGCCATCTGCCGGCCGGGGAGCGGGCCGTTCTCGCTGACGGGCCAGCCGAACGCGATGGGCGGGCGCGAGATGGGCTACATGGGTCCCGGCCTTCCGGGGCAGCGTGCCGTGTTCAGCGGCCCCGACCGTGCCTTCGTCGAAGAGGTCTGGGGGCTCGAGCCCGGGTCGATCCGCGCCGAGTCCGGCGCCGGCACCGTCGACATGTTCCGCCGCGCCGCAGAGGGCGAGATCAAAGCGGTGTGGATCATCTGCAGCAACCCGGTCGCGTCGGTCGCGAACCGCAAGACGGTGATCGAGGCGCTGGAGAACGCCGAGCTGGTCATCGCCCAGGACGTCTACACCGAGACCGCCACCACCGCGTACGCCGACATCCTGCTCCCCGCCACGCTGTGGGTGGAGGCCGACGGCGTCACGGTCAACAGCGATCGAACGCTCACGCTCGTGCGCGACGTGCTGCCCGCCCCGGGCGAGGCCCAGCCGGACTGGCTGACCATCTGCCAGGTGGCGCGCGCGATGGGGTTCCCGGGCTTCGACTTCGCCTCGAGCGACGAGGTGTTCGACGAGATCCGTCGCTTCTGGAACCCTCAGACCGGATGGGACCTGCGCGGCGTCACGTACGAGCGGCTGCGCGAGACACCGGTGCAGTGGCCCGCGCCCCCTGGCGACGCCGCGACGCGGCATCCGATCCGCTACCTCAACGACGGGGTGAGCCAGTCGCAGCACGTCGAGGACGACGGCACGGTGCCGCGTCTCGCCTTCGCGACCCCTTCGCGCCGCGCCCAGTTCCTGGCGCGCCCACACCTGCCGCCCGCAGAGCTGCCGGACGACGATTATCCGTGGGTGCTCAACACCGGCCGGCTGCCGCACCACTGGCACACTCTGACGAAGACGGGCCGCGTCGCCAAGCTGGCGAAGCTGCATCCCGGCCCGTTCGTCGAAGTGCACCCCGTCGACGCCGAGCGGCACGCGATCGCGGAGGGCGACCTCGTCGAGGTCGCATCGCGCCGCGGCCGCTTCGTCGTGCCCGCGGTGCTCACCGACCGGGTGCAGCCCGGCGGCCTGTTCGCGCCGTTCCACTGGAACGACGAGCACGGCGAGTACGTGACGGTGAACGCGGTGACCAACGACGCGGTGGACCCGCTGTCGGCGCAGCCCGAGTTCAAGTTCGCCGCCGTGACGCTGCGGCGCGTGGGGCCGCCGCCAGGCGGCGCGGCGACCGGTTCCGCCGACGAGGCGCTGGCAGCCGCGGGCGTCGACCTCGCGCCGCCGGCGCTCAACGACCTCGAATGCGCCTACCTCGCGGGATTCCTGTCGACGGTGCGCTCGGCGGTGCTCGCGCCCGGAGAGGTTCCCGTGCTGCCCGTCGAGGCGCCGCTCGGCCCGCGAGCGCGAGCGTGGTTCGATGGTGTGCTCGCCGGCGCCTTCTCGCGCACCACCGCCGGGGGTGGGATGCCGGCGGCCGCGGCACAGGACGAGGTCGTGGTGCTGTGGGGCTCGCAGACCGGCAACGCCGAGGAGTTCGCCGCCGCGGCGACCGCGGCGCTCGGCGCCCGCGGCATCCCGGCGCGTGCCCGGAGCATGGCGGAGCTGCGCGCGTCGGATCTGACCGCCGTGCGCCGGCTGCTCGTCGTCACGTCGACGTTCGGCGACGGCGGGCCGCCCGACAACGCGGCGGCGCTGTGGCACGAGCTGAACGCCGATGGCGCACCCGAGCTCTCCGGGCTGCGCTACGCCGTGCTCGCACTCGGCGACTCGAACTACGACGACTTCTGCGGTCACGGCCGCCGACTCGATGCGAGACTCGGCGAGCTCGGAGCGACGGCTCTCCTCGAGCGCGTCGACCTCGAACCGGATGCCGACGAGCCGCGCGCGGTGTGGCTGGCGCAGATCCTCGCGACCCTCGCGGCGGAGGGTCCGGACGCCGCGAGCGGGGGCGGGGGAGCACTGGGGCTCCAGGCGCCGCCCGCCCGCCGGTTCTTCAGCCGTTCGAACCCGGTGGGTGCGACGCTGGTGCGCAACGACCTGCTCAGCGGCCCGGGTTCGCAGAAGGAGGTGCGGCGCATCGCGTTCGACCTCTCCGACACGGGCGCGCGGTACGAGGCCGGCGACTCGCTCGGCGTGGTCTGCGCCAACTCGCCCGGTGTCGTCGCGGAGTGGCTGGAGGCCACGGGGATCGCGCCGCACACGATCGTGGAGCTCGACGGCCAGGAGCGCACGTTCGTGGACGCCCTGCGCACGAGGCTCGACATCACCAAGACACCTCTCGACCTGGTCCGGTTCGTCGCGGAGCGCAGCGGCGACGGCACCCTGTCGGCGCTGCTCCGGCGCGAGAACAAGGGCCGCCTCGAGCAGTTCCTGTGGAGTCAGCAGGCGGTCGATCTCGTGCGCGACTTCCCGGTGACAGCCACCGCCGCCGACTGGGTCGGCGTGCTCAAACGGCTGCAGCCGCGGCAGTACTCGATCTCGTCGAGTCCGAAGGACGACCCCGACACCGTCGAGCTGACCGTGTCGGTCGTGCGCTTCGAGACGGAGTCGGGCCGCGCGCGCGGCGGCGTGTGCTCGACGTTCCTCGCCGACGGCGATGCCGCCTCGGCTCCCGTCTACCTGCAGCGATCGCCCGCCTTCCGGCCGCCCGCGGCCGGCGACACGCCGATGATCATGATCGGCCCGGGGACCGGCGTCGCGCCGTTCCGCGGGTTCCTGCACGATCGCCGAGCAGACGGGCACACCGGCCGCAACTGGCTCTTCTTCGGGGAGCAGCACGCCGCGACCGACTTCTACTATCGCGAAGAGCTCGAGGGGATGCGCGAGGACGGCTTCCTCACGCGCCTCGACCTCGCCTTCTCACGTGACCAGCGGCAGAAGATCTACGTCCAGGACCGCATGGTCGAGCACGGCGCGCGACTGTGGCGCTGGCTCGAGGAGGGCGCGCACGTCTATGTGTGCGGCGACGCGACGCGCATGGCAAAGGACGTCGACGCGACCCTCGTCGCCATCGCGCAGCAGCACGGCAACCTCTCGGAGGAGGCTGCGGCGGAGTACACGCGCACCCTCGCCGCCGAGGAGCGCTACGTCCGCGACGTCTACTGACGGCGCACCCGACAGCGGGGAATCGCGAAAGGGTGGATCGCTGCGCGCTGTGGCGTGCGGAGATCCACCCTTTCGCGATTCCGGACCGAAGGAGAACTCCCGCTTCGCGGATCCCGCGAGGACGCATGAAGAACGGGATGCCTCGGGGTGAGGCATCCCGTTCTGTCAGGACTCTGAGTCAGATGCGCTGCTTCGCCAGCGACGGCCGCGGGATGACATAGACGAACAGCGTGAGCAGGAGCAGCCCCACGTAGGCGGCTACGAAGCCCACGAAGGCCGCCGCGTAGCCGCCCGTCGCCAGCTGCGACGCGTTCAGCACCTGCGGCACCAGGAAGCCGCCGTACGCGCCGATCGCCGAGATCAGGCCGAGCGCCGCGGCCGACTTGCGCTGCATCTTGGCGGCGTCGGGTGTGCCCGGCGCGAAGCCCTTGGCGATAGCCCGGCCGGCGAAGATGCTGGGGATCATCCGGTAGGTGGAGCCGTTGCCCATGCCGGTAGCGGCGAAGAGCACCAGGAAGCACGCGAGGAACACCGCGAAGTTGCGCAGCGGCAGTGTCCACATGAGCGCGAGTGCCCCCAGCGCCATCACCGCGAAGGCGCCCACCGTGACCCGTGCGCCGCCGAAGCGGTCGGCGAGCCGGCCACCGTACGGGCGGGCGAGCGAGCCGACGAGCGCGCCGAGGAACGCCAGCGAGACGGCGGCCTGCCCGACCTGGATGGTCGAGAACTCCGGGAACTGGTCGGCGATGAGCTTGGGGAACACGCTCGCGAAGCCGATGAACGAGCCGAACGTGCCGATGTAGAGCACGGACATGATCCAGAGGTGCGGTTCGCGCAGGGCCGCGGCGGAGCCGCCGAAGTCGGCCTTCGCGGACGACAGGTTGTCCATGTAGCGCCACGCGCCGAACATCGCCAGCAGGATGAGCGGGATCCACATCCATCCGGCGAGCGAGATGTTGAGCGTCGCACCGGCGCCGATGGTCACCGCGATCGGGACCGCGAACTGCGCGACCGACGTGCCGAGGTTTCCGCCTGCGGCGTTGAGACCGAGCGCCCAGCCCTTCTCCTTCTGGGGGAAGAAGTAGGTGATGTTCGCCATCGAGCTCGCGAAGTTGCCGCCACCGACGCCGCCGAGCGCCGCCACGAGCAGCAGCACGCCGAAAGGCGTGTCGGGATTGCCGACCACGATGCCGAGCAGTACCGCCGGGATCAGCAGGAGGCCGGCCGACACGATCGTCCAGTTGCGGCCGCCGAAGATCGCCACCATGAACGTGTAGGGGAAGCGCAGGGTCGCGCCGACGAGGCTCGGCAGCGAGATGAGCCAGAACGACTCAGAGCTCGTGAGCTGGAAGCCCGCCGCCGGCAGCATCACGACGACGATGCTCCACAGCTGCCAGATGATGAACCCGAGGAACTCGGCGAAGATCGACCAGCCGAGGTTGCGCCGCGCGATGGCGCGACCCTCTCCGAGCCAGAACGTCGCGTTCTCGGCGTTCCACCCGTCGATCCAGCGCCCGGGGCGATGAGTGAGGGCGACCGGCGCATCGGCCGGCGAGGTGATGCTGGGCGGTGATGCGGTATCCGTCAACGACGGCGAATCGGTCGTGGTCATGGCGCCTCCCTGAGGGTGAGCAAACACGTGGGGGTGAGTGTGTCTCCACGTTAGGAACGCGGTGTTTCCGCCCGTCAGCCCGCGCGGTTACTTCTCGATCACTTCTGCGTCACCGCCGTCGCCATGCCGAGGTGGGTGCGCCGTCACACATCGGAAACACGGGGGCCTCCTAGACTCGGAGGCATGCGCGTCGACATCGTCACGATCTTCCCGACGTTCTTCGATGTGCTCGGGGTCTCGCTGATCGGCAAGGCCCGTGACCGCGGCATCCTGGACATGCACGTCCACGACCTGCGTGACTGGACGCACGACCGCCACCGCACCGTCGACGACACCCCGTACGGCGGCGGCGCGGGCATGGTGATGAAGCCGGAGCCGTGGGGCGAGGCGCTCGACGAGCTGCTGAGCGAGGATGCCGTGCTTCTGGTGCCCTCGCCCGCCGGCGAGCTGTTCTCGCAGCCCATGGCGCGAGAGCTGGCGGAGGAGAAGCACCTCGTGTTCGCGTGCGGACGCTACGAGGGGATCGACCAGCGGGTCGTGGATCACTACGCCGCGCGCGGGCGTGTGCGGCTCGTCAGCCTCGGGGATTACGTGCTCAACGGTGGCGAGGTGGCCGCGATGGCGGTCATCGAGGCGGTGTCGCGCCTCATCCCCGGCGTCGTCGGAAACCCCGAGAGCCTCGTGGAGGAGTCGCACGAGCTGGGTCTGCTCGAGTATCCGAGCTACACCAAGCCCGCCGAATGGCGGGGCCTGGAGGTTCCTCCGGTGCTGCTCAGCGGCAACCACGGGGCGATCGCCGCGTGGCGGCGGGAGCAGAGCCTCGAACGCACCCGGGCGCACCGCCCCGATCTGCTGCGGGAGCCCGAACCCGAGTCGGCGCCCTGACACGGCTCAGGCGGGTTCGATCACGTTGAGCCGGTAGCCGCGCTTGACGACCGTCTTCACGAGGTCGGGGACGCCGAGGGCCTCGCGCAGGCGTGCGACGGCCATCTCCACCGCGTGGGTGTTCTCTCCGGACCGGGGGAGGGCAGCCTGCAGGCGCGGACGTGAGACCACGCCGCCATGCGCATCGAACAGGGCCGCCACGATGTCGGTGGCGCTCCGTGACAGAGCGATGTGCCGGCCGTCCAGCACGATCCCGCCGCTGCGCAGCTCGAGCCGGCCGGCGGATGTCGGGAGGGATGCCGCTCCGCCGCCGCCGAAGTGCGTCACGACGGCGCGTACGAGGGAGCCGAGGCGGCCGCGCTCGGCGATGAGCGGGTGAAGGCCCGCATCCTGCAGCGGACCTGCGGTGATCGGCCCGACGGCGGCCATGAGTACGCGCCGCTCGGCCTCGCGCTCGACGATCGCCTCGAGCACGCCTTCGTGGCGGGCCGCGGTGATCCACTCGGCAGCACCGGGCGCGGAGGTGAACAGCACGGCGTCGACCTCGCCCGCCGCGGCTGCGACGACCGAGCGGGAGACGGCCGCGGGATCCGGCGGCGGGCCCCAGCGGTACACGGTGAGGCTCACGACGTCGGCGCCGGCACGCGTGAACAGCTCGTCGAGGCCGTCGGCGCCGGAGCCGTGGTGCTGCACGGCGACGCGTCTGCCGGCAACGCCCTCGGCGAGGAGGAACTCGCCGAGCTCGACCGACGTCTCGGACTCGGCGACCCAGTCGGCGGTCAGACCCGCCTGCTGGATCGCACCACGGGCCTTGGGGCCGCGGGCGACGATCTGCGCACGAGTGAGCGCCGCGTGGAGGTCGTCGAGGAGTCCCGCTTCATCGGCCGCCTCCATCCAGCCACGAAAGCCGACGCCGGTGGTCGCGACCACCACGTCGGGCTGACGTGCGATCAGCTCGCGCGTGGCTGCGATCAGGGCGTCGTCGTCGATGTGCGGCACGATCGTGAGCGCCGGCGCGTGGCGGACCTGCGCACCGTGGCGTTCGAGGGCAGCGGCGAGCTCCGACGAACGACGGTCGACGGCGATGACGATCGTGCAGCCGTCGAGCGCGGCCGACAGGGTGGGGCGGGTGGTGGAGCTCAACGGACGGTGTCACCTGCCAGCTGGTGTTCGGGCTGCAGCAGCCCGGCACGGGCGACGTCGCCCACGACGATGACGGCGGGGTTTCGCACACCGGCACGTCCGGCATCCAACACCACCGAACCCAGCGTACTGCGCGTCGTCCGCTGATCGCGGTGGTGTCCGCGCTCGACGATCGCCACCGGACGGTCGGCCGGCACGCCGGCGTGCAGCGCGTCGGAGACGATGCGGGGCAGCGCGCCGACGCCCATCAGGATCACGGTGGTCACGCTGTCGTCGCGGAGCGCGGCGAGCGTCGCCTCGGTGACCTCGGACGGGCCGTTGACGATGTGCACGGCGCCGGCGACACCGCGATGCGTGACCGGGATGCCGGCGGCCTGCGGCACCGCGATGGCGCTCGAGATTCCGGGCACCACGTCGACGGGGATGCCTGCCGCCAGGCAGGCGGCGACCTCTTCGCCGCCGCGGCCGAAGACGAACGGATCGCCGCCCTTGAGGCGCACCACGCGCTTGCCGGCCCGCGCGCGAGCCACCAGGAGGTCGTTGATCTCCTCCTGCGGCACCGGGTGGTGACCGGGGTGCTTGCCGACATCGATGACCTCGACGCCCGGCCCGACGTGATCGCGGATGTCGGTCGGACCGAGCCGGTCCATCACGACGACGTCCGCGCGCTGCAGCAGACGCCACGCCCGCAGGGTGAGCAGGTCGATCGGACCGGGACCGCCGCCGATGAGGTCGACGCGCCCGACCGCGGTCATCGCTCTCCCTCCCAGCGGACCAGCACGTGTCCTTCGTCCACCGCGACGGGCCAGACGTGCAGGCTCTTGGGCTCCTTGCCCTGGGTGTCGAGGCACGCGCCCGTCCGCAGATCGAAGACCTGCTTGTACATGGGGGACGCGACCGTGGGGACGTCATGCCGTGTCCCGACGATGCCGCGCGAGATGACGTGGGCGTGGCTGTACGGGTCCAGGTTCGACACCGCGTGCACGCGGCCGCCCGACCCGTCCGGTCCGTGGAGGAGGAACAGAGCGATCTGGGTGCCGCCCAGGAGGGCGGCCCGGCCGCGCTCCACCTCGAGGTCGTCGAGGGCGCACACCCGCACCCAGCCGTCGGGAGCGGTGTACTCGGCCGTCCGCGGGTCGACGAGCGTCATCGGCGCACCTCCAGTGTCGTTCCGGCGATGAGCACGCGCGAGTCGGTGCGCTCGTCCTCGGTCGCGGGTCGGGGCTGTCCGCGCTCGGCGGTGTAGGCGAGCGAGGGGTCGGGAGTGGTCGGCGCGTTCACGAAGGAGGCGAACCGACGCAGCTTCTCGGGATCGTCGAGCGTGGCCTTCCACTCGTCCTCGTAGGAGTCCACGTGCGCGGCCATGGCGGTGTCGAGGTCGGCGCAGATGCCCAGGCTGTCGTCGAAGATCACAGCGCGGAGCTCCTCGATGCCGCCGTCCAGATCCTCGAACCACGGCGCCGTCCGCTGCAGCCGGTCGGCGGTGAAGATGTAGTACATCAGGAAGCGGTCGATCGCGGTGAGAAGCTCTTCGTCGCTGAGCCCCTCGGCCAGCAGCACCGCGTGCCGCGGCGTGAAGCCGCCGTTTCCGCCGACGTACATGTTCCAGCCCGCCTCGGTCGCGATGACGCCGACGTCCTTGCCGCGCGCCTCGGCGCACTCGCGGGCGCAGCCCGAGACGCCGAGCTTGATCTTGTGCGGCGAGCGCAGGCCGCGGTAGCGCAGCTCCAGCTGCACGGCCATGCCGACGGAATCCTGCACGCCGTACCGGCACCATGTGGATCCGACGCACGACTTCACCGTGCGCAGCGACTTTCCGTAGGCGTGGCCGGATTCGAACCCCGCCTCGACGAGGCGCTGCCAGATGTCGGGCAGCTGCTCGAGACGCGCGCCGAACATGTCGATGCGCTGTCCGCCGGTGATCTTGGTGTACAGCCCGAAGTCCTGAGCGACCTGGCCGATCACGACGAGTCCCTCGGGCGTGATCTCCCCACCCGGGATGCGGGGGACGACCGAGTAGCTGCCGTCCTTCTGCAGGTTGGCCATCACGTGGTCGTTGGTGTCCTGCAGCGTCGCGTTCTCGCCGTCGAGGACGTGTCCGCGCACCAGCGTGGAGAGGATGCTCGCCAGCGCGGGCTTGCAGATGTCGCAGCCGCGGCCGGTGCCGAAGCGCTCGATCACGGCGCTGAAGGTGGTCAGGCCCGACACGCGGACGGCGTCGAACAGCTGACGGCGCGACATGTCGAAGTGCTCGCAGATGGCGTTGCTCAGCGCCGCACCGGACTTCGCGAGCTCCGTGCCGACGATCTTCTTGACCATCATGACGCAGGAGCCGCAGGCGGCTCCCGCCTTCGTGCACGCCTTGATCCCGGCGACGTCGGTGCAGCCCTCCTCGTGGACAGCATTGCGGATCCGGCCGGCGGTCACGCTGTTGCACGAGCACACGAGCGCGTCGTCGGGAAGATCCCCGGTGGGAGCCGCGACGCCGCCCTCGGGCATGAGGTAGGCAGCCGGGTCGCCGCCGAGCGCACCCCCGACGAGGGGCCGCAGAGAACCGTAGGCCGAGGCGTCGCCGACGAGGATGCCGCCGAGCAGGGTTTTGGCGTCGTCCGAGAGCACGAGCTTCTTGTAGACGCCCGCCACCGGGTCGGCGTACGTCACATCGAGGGCGCCGGGAGTTTCCGCGAAGGCGTCGCCGAAGCTCGCCACATCGACGCCCGACAGCTTGAGCTTCGTCGACAGGTCGTAGCCGGGGAAGGACGCCTCGCCGCCGAGCAGACGGGTCGCGGCGACCTCCGCCATCGCGTAGCCGGGTGCGACCAGTCCCACGCACATGCCGTCGTAGTTGGCGACCTCGCCGATCGCGAGGACCCGCGGGTCGGAGGTCTGGCACCCGTCGTCGATCAGCACGCCGCCGCGCTCGTGCACGTCGAGACCGGCACTGCGGGCCAGTTCGTCGCGCGGCCGCACCCCGACCGTGAACACCACGACGTCGGTGCGTGCATAGGAGCCGTCGCGGAACTCGAGGCCGGTCACCTGACCCGACCGGTCAGGGTCCAATCGGGTCGTCACCGTCTCGGTCTTGACGGCGATGCCGCGCGACTCGATGAGTCGACGGAGCGCATTGCCGCCGGGCAGATCCAGCTGGGCGGACATCAGACGGTCGGAGGACTGCACCACGGTGCAGGCGACGTCGAGACCCTGCAGTGCACCGGCCGCCTCGAGCCCGAGCAGCCCGCCGCCGATCACCGTGCCTGCGAGCGGTCGCCCAAGTTCGGCCGAGCGTCGCTGCACGAACTCCTCGAGCTTCTCGACGTCGTCGAGCGTGCGGTAGACGAAGCAGCCCTCCAGCCCGAAGCCGTCGACAGCGAGCCGTGCGGCGTAGGAGCCGGTCGCGAGCACGAGCCGGTCGTAGGCGACACTCGTGCCGCTGCGCGTGGTCACGCGGCGCGCCGAGCGATCGATGCGGGTCACGGCGTCCCCGCGGAGAAAGCGCACCCGGCTGTCCTCGAGGACGGTGCGCTCGAGCTCGAGATCCTCGGCGGACGCCCCGGCGAAGAACCCTGTCAGCCCCACCCGGTCGTACGGGTGACGCTGCTCCTCGCCGATCAGCGTGATGTGCCACTGCTCGCCGGCCCGGCTCAGCAGGCTCTCGACGAATCGGTGCGCGACCATGCCCGCACCGACGACCACCACATGGGTGCCGAGGGCAGGGGTGTCGTTCATGTCGTCACCGTACGCGGCTGATGTTGCAGCAGCGTCAGCGTCATGTTTCCAGCTGTCGACACGATCCCGGTGGGCCATGGCTCCTCCTCGTGGGGCGAAGATCTCGGTGATCCAGACGTTACGAGGGCGGTGTTTCACCCCCCGACCGCCCACCGTTACCCCGAGCGAACGTTTCTCTCACAGCCCGGGCGGCAGAGGTGTGAGAACGGCAGGCCCGCCGCACGCATACCGGCCGCCGACACTGGGCGCCACCCCGAACCTCCGTTCCCCCGCGCCCGCTAGGGTGAAGGCCCCGCCGAAATGGAGGTCGCATGCAGATCTGGCCCGGTTCCCCGTACCCGCTGGGGGCGACGTTCGATGGCAGCGGAACCAACTTCGCGCTCTTCAGCGAAGGCGCCGATCGCGTCGAGCTCTGCCTCTTCGACGATGACGGCACCGAGACCCGCGTCGACCTCGTCGACGTCGACGCCTTCGTCCATCACGGGTATCTGCCTTCCATCCAGCCGGGACAGCGCTACGGCTATCGCGTGCACGGCGAATACGACCCGGCCACGGGCAAGCGGTTCAACGCGAACAAGCTGGTGCTCGACCCCTACGCCAAGGCGGTGGAGGGTCAGGTGCGCTGGGGTCAGGCCGTGTTCGGCTACGACTTCGGAGAGCCCGACTCGCGCAACGACGAGGACTCCGCGTCCCACCAGATGATGGGCGTCGTCGTGAACCCGTACTTCGACTGGAGCGGCGACCGGCAGCCCAAGACGCCGTACGCGGAGTCGTTCATCTACGAGGCCCACGTGCGAGGGCTCACGAAGCTGCACCCGGCGATTCCCGAGGAGATCCGCGGCACCTACAGCGCGATCGCGCACCCCGCGATCATCGAGCACCTCGAGAAGCTCGGCGTGACGGCCATCGAGCTCATGCCGGTCCACCAGTTCGTCAACGACTCGGGCCTCGAGGAGAAGGGCCTCTCGAATTACTGGGGCTACAACACCATCGCGTTCTTCGCTCCGCAGAACACCTACTCCTCGAGCGGCCAGCGCGGCCAGCAGGTGCAGGAGTTCAAGGCCATGGTCAAGGCCCTGCACGCCGCGGGGATCGAGGTGATCCTCGACGTCGTGTACAACCACACCGCTGAGGGGAACCACCTCGGCCCGACGTTGTCGATGCGCGGCATCGACAACGAGGCGTACTACCGTCTCGAAGACGACGACAAGCGCTACTACACCGACTACACGGGGACCGGGAACAGCCTCAACGCCGGCAACCCGCACACGCTGCAGCTCATCATGGACTCGCTGCGGTACTGGGTGCTCGAGATGCACGTCGACGGCTTCCGCTTCGATCTCGCCTCCACGCTCGCGCGCGAGTTCTACGAGGTCGACCGCCTGTCGACCTTCTTCGAGCTGGTCCAGCAGGATCCCGTGGTGTCGCAGGTGAAGCTCATCGCCGAGCCGTGGGACGTCGGCCCCGGCGGCTATCAGGTCGGCAACTTCCCGCCGCAGTGGACGGAGTGGAACGGCAAGTACCGCGACACGGTGCGCGACTTCTGGCGGGGCGAGCCCGCGACCCTCGGCGAGTTCGCGTCGCGACTCACCGGCTCGTCGGACCTCTACGAGCACTCGGGGCGCCGGCCGGTGGCATCCATCAACTTCGTCACCGCGCATGACGGCTTCACCCTGCGTGACCTCGTCTCGTACAACGAGAAGCACAACGAGGCAAACGGGGAGGACAACCGCGACGGCGCCGACGACAACCGCTCGTGGAACTGCGGCGTCGAAGGGCCGACGGACGATCCGGACGTGCTGGCGCTGCGCGCCCGCCAGCAGCGGAACTTCATCGCCACGCTGATGCTGTCGCAGGGCGTGCCGATGCTGCTGCATGGGGACGAGCTCGGCCGCACTCAGGGCGGGAACAACAACGGTTACGCGCAGGACAACGAGATCACATGGGTGGACTGGTCCGCGCCCGACCAGCCGCTCCTCGAGTTCACGGCGGCTCTGGCGCGGCTGCGCCGCGAGCACCCGACGTTCCGTCGCCGTCGCTTCTTCGATGGGCGCCCGGTGCGCCGCGAAGAGGGGGCGCCGATCCCCGACATCGTGTGGGCACGTCCTGACGGTTCGCAGATGCAGCCCGAGGACTGGGGCTCGGGGTTCGGTCGTGCTGTCGCGGTGTTCCTCAACGGCGGCGGCATCCGTGAGCGCGACCGCCGGGGCGAAGCGATCTCGGACCGCCACTTCATCGTGCTGTTCAATGCCGGAGACGACTCCGTCGACTTCCTGATCCCGGCCGTCGAGTTCAGCCCGGAGTGGGACGTGATCGTCGACACCGCGGGGGTTCACGCCAACACCGAGCCGATCGAGCCCGGGTCGACCCTGGCGGTTCCCGCCCGGTCGCTGATGGTGCTGCGAGAGCACGAGCTGCCCGAGCCCGAGGTCGACCACTCCGTGGCGGCGTCGCTCGCGGCCGCGAATCCGGTCGGACCCGACGAGGTGCGCTCAGCCGCCCCGCGCGCAGAGCTCCGCCACTGAGAGGATCCGAAGAGCCATGCCGACGTCGCGACCCGCGTCCACGTATCGTCTGCAGATCCGTCCGTCGTTCACACTCGATGACGCCGTCGCGCTCCGCGAGTACCTGAGCGATCTCGGCGTCGACTGGGTGTACTTCTCGCCCCTCCTCACCGCTTCCCAGGGATCCGACCACGGCTACGACGTCGTCGATCCGACGTCTGTCGATCCGTCTCGAGGCGGCAGGGCGGCGCTCGAGCGCGCGGCGCACGCCTTCCACGGGGCCGGCCGGGGCATCCTGGTCGACATCGTCCCGAACCACGTCGGCGTCGCGCGCCCCGATGAGAACCCGTGGTGGTGGGATCTGCTGACACACGGTCGCCGGTCGCGCTGGGCTGCGGCCTTCGACATCGACTGGGACTTCGGCGGCGGAAAGGTGCGGCTGCCGGTCCTCGGCGAAGACGCCGCGCAGGCTGCGGCAGCCGGCACGCTCCGCGTCGAGGACGGCGAGCTCCGCTACTACGACCACCGGTTCCCGCTCGCGCCGGGCAGCACGCGATCCGACCCTGAGGACGTGCTGGCCGTGCACGCGCGGCAGCACTACGAGCTCATGTCGTGGCGCCGAGAAGCCTTCGACCTCAACTTCCGCCGGTTCTTCGGCGTCTCGAGCCTCGCAGCGATCCGTGTCGAGGACCCGGAGGTGTTCGAGGCGAGCCACGGCGAGATCGGCAGCTGGTTCGCCGACGGCCTGGTCGACGGCCTGCGGGTGGATCATCCCGATGGTCTGCGTGCCCCGGTGGAGTACCTGGAGCACCTCGACGCGCTCACCGGCGGCGCCTACGTCCTCGTGGAGAAGATCCTCGAGCACGGCGAGACATTGCCGCAGTTCTTCGCCGCCGACGGCACGACGGGCTACGAGGCGCTCGCGGCCATCGACCGCGTGCTCGTGGATCCCCGCGGCGAAGCGCACCTGGACGCCCTCGACGCACGGCTGCGCGAGCATTCGCGCCTGCCCGCCGCGCAGCCGTGGCCCGAGGTGATCGCGGCCACGAAGCGGGGGATCGGCGAGGGGATCCTGCGCTCCGAGGTGCGTCGGCTCGCCCGTGACCTCGGAGCGCCCGACGACGCCGCGACCGAGGACGCGCTCGTCGAGCTCCTCGCACGCTTCCCGGTGTACCGGTCGTATCTGCCGGCGGGCCGCGAGCACCTGGACGAGGCGGCCGCCGCCGCCCGCGCGCACCGCCCCGACCTGGCTGCGACGCTCGACGCCGTGCTCCCGGCGCTCGCCGACCCCCGGCATCCCGCCGCGCTGCGCTTCCAGCAGACCAGCGGCATGGTGATGGCGAAGGGGGTGGAGGACACGGCGTTCTACCGGGCGACGCGCCTCGGGACGCTCACCGAGGTCGGCGCGGATCCCTCCGTGTTCGCGCTGTCGGTCGATGGGTTCCACGCCGCCCAGGCGGCTCGGCACGCCGCCTGGCCGCACTCGATGACGACCCTCTCGACGCACGACACCAAGCGGGGCGAAGACGTGCGCGCGCGGCTCGCCGTGCTCTCCGAGATCCCCGAGCGGTGGGGCGAGGTGCTGGAGGAACTGACGGATGCCGCCTCCGCCGGCCACGGACCCTTCGACGCGCTGCTGTGGCAGGCCATCGTGGGTGCCTGGCCGGCATCCCGTGAGCGCCTGCACGCGTATGCCGAGAAGGCGGCGCGCGAGGCGGGCGAGGCCACCTCGTGGCTGGAGCCGGACGCGGGGTTCGAGCGCCGCCTCCACGCGGCGGTCGATGCGGCATTCGACGACCCCGCGGTGGCGGCGCGCCTGGAGTCCTTCGTCTCCGAGATCGAGGGCGCCGGCTGGTCGAACGCGCTGTCGGCGAAGCTGCTGCAGCTCACCGGTCCGGGTGTCCCCGACGTCTATCAGGGCAGCGAGCTGTGGGAGCAGAGCCTCGTCGACCCCGACAACCGCAGGGCCGTCGACTTCGACGAACGCCGCCGGCTGCTGTCGCGCATCGACGCGGGTGAGCAGCCGATCGTCGATCGGAGCGGAGCGGCGAAGCTGCTCGTCACCTCTCGCGCCCTGCGGCTGCGTCGCGACCGCCCCGACCTGTTCACGCGCTACACGCCCATGACGGTGGTCGGCTCCGCCGCCGAGCACGCGATCGCGGCCGACCGCGGCGGCGCGGTGGCGGTGGCGACGCGCCGCCCGGTCGGACTGGCGCGCCGCGGTGAGGCGACCGGATCCCCGTGGGGCGACACGGTCCTGCTGCGGCACGCCGGACCCACCACCGACGTGCTCACCGGGCGGTCGTTCACCGGCCACATCGCGTTGGCGGAACTGCTCGACGTCTATCCCGTCGCGCTGCTGATCACGGCGGAGCCGTCATGATCCCCGAAGTCTGGGCTCCGCGGGCGACCACGGTCGCGCTCCGCGCGCCCGGGCGGGGTGCCGACACGCCGATGACTCACATCGGCGGGGGCTTGTGGCGCGCCGGCCTCGAGCTGGAGCACGGCGACGGGTACGGCTTCGTCCTGGACGACGCGACGGTGGCACGGCCCGATCCGCGATCACGGCGCCAGCCTCGCGGCGTACACGAGCTGAGCGCCGTCTTCGACCCCGGCATCCACGAATGGAACGACGGCTCGTGGACCGGGCGGCAGCTCGCCGGGGGAGTGGTCTACGAGCTGCACATCGGCACCTTCACGCCCGAGGGGACATTGGATGCCGCCGCCCGGCGGCTCGGGCACCTCGTGGAGCTCGGCATCGACTTCGTCGAGCTGCTGCCGGTCAACGGCTTCAACGGCGTGCACAACTGGGGCTACGACGGCGTGCTCTGGTACGCGGTGCACGAGCCGTACGGAGGTCCGGCCGCTTATCAGCGCTTCGTCGACGCGTGCCATGCGGCCGGGCTCGGCGTGATCCAGGACGTCGTCTACAACCACCTCGGCCCGAGCGGCAACTATCTGCCCGAGTTCGGACCGTACCTGCGCGACGCGGAGTCGAACACCTGGGGGTCCTCCGTCGACCTCGACGAAGCCGAGGTCCGGCGCTACATCGTCGAGAACGCGCTGATGTGGCTGCGCGACCACCACGTCGACGGCCTGCGGCTCGACGCCGTGCACGCCCTGAAGGACGACGGCCCCGTCCACATCCTGCAGGAGCTCGCGGAATCGGTCGACGCGCTCAGCGCTCACCTCGGTCGGCCGCTCACGCTGATCGCGGAATCCGACCTGAACGACGCCCGGCTGATCTCGGCGCGCGAAGCCGGCGGATACGGGCTCACGGCGCAGTGGAACGACGACTACCATCACGCACTGCATGTCGCCCTGACAGGAGAGACCACCGGCTACTACGCCGACTTCGCCTCCCTGGAGGCGCTGGCGAAAGCAGCCACGCGGGGCTTCTTCCACGACGGCACGTGGTCGTCCTTCCGCGGTCGCGCGCACGGTCACCCCATCGACCCGCGTATCCCCGCCTGGCGGCTGGTGACGTTCTCGCAGGACCACGATCAGATCGGCAACCGGGCGGCCGGCGACCGACTCTCCCAGACGCTCGACGAAGGCGGTCTCGCGATCGCCGCGGTCCTCACGGTGCTCGCACCGTTCACGCCGATGCTGTTCATGGGCGAGGAATGGGCGGCCTCCACGCCCTGGCAGTTCTTCACTTCGCACCCCGAACCCGAGCTGGGCGCGGCCACCGCCCGCGGCCGCAAAGCGGAGTTCGCACGCATGGGATGGGACGAGTCCCTCGTGCCGGATCCGCAGGATCCCGAGACCTTCCGGCGCTCCACCCTGCGCTGGGAGGAGAAGGATGCCGGCACCCACGCGCGTGTGCTTGCTCTGTACCGGGAGCTCCTCGCGCTGCGACGGGCGCGCCCCGAACTCACCGACCCCGACTTCCGCCACATCGCGGCCACGGCCGACGACGGCGCGCGCTGGTTCCGGCTCGCGCGCGGCAGCACAGAGATCGTCGTGAACTTCTCGACCGAGCTCCTGCGCCTGCCGGTGAGCGGCGCGCGGCGGATACTGCTGTCGACCGATCCGGGAGCGTCGGCCGCGGAGAACACGCGCGCGCTGCCGCCGCGCTCAGCGGTGGTCGTCGCGACCGGGACGGACTGAGGTCAGCGGACGCCGAGCCACGTACGGTCCGAGAGCACGATCGGGCCGTCCTCGGTGATCGCGACGGTGTGCTCGGAGTGGGCGCCCCGCGACCCGTCGGCCGAGCGCAGCGTCCACCCGTCCGGGTCGGTGATGAGCTCGTCGGTCGTCTGCAGGAACCACGGCTCGAGGGCGAGCACGAGCCCCGCCCGCAGCGGGTAGCCGCGCCCGGCCTTGCCGTCGTTGGCGACGTGCGGGTCGCCGTGCATCTCACGACCCACGCCGTGCCCGCCGAAGTCCGTGTTGATGGAGTAGCCGTCGCCGTGGGCGACGGCGGCGATGGCCGCGGAGATGTCGCCGATGCGGTTGCCCACCGTCGCCGCCGCGATTGCGGCATCCAGCGCCCGCTCCGTCGTGTCGATCAGCGCGAGATCCTCGTCACGCGGTGTGCCCACGACGAACGAGACGGCGGAATCGGCCACCCAGCCGTCGATCGACACGGCGAAGTCGAGTGACACCAGATCCCCGTCGCGCAGGCTGTAGTCGAAGGGCAGTCCGTGCAGCACCGCGTCGTTGACCGAGGTGCAGATGACCTTGCCGAAGGGACGGGCGCCGAACGAGGGGTGGTAGTCGATGTAGCACGACTCGGCGCCGGCCCGGCGGATCAGCTCGTGGGCTCGGCGGTCGATCGCCAGGAGGTTCGTGCCCACCTTGGTCTCGTCGCGCAGTGTCGCGAGCGTCTCGGCGACGAATCGCCCGGCGGGCTTCATCGCCTCGATCTCGGCAGGGGTGCGCAACTCGATCATGTGGAGCTTCCTCTCAGTCCTCCTCCATTCTGTCGGACTCGGCACCACCGGGCTGGGAGGATGCCCCGTGGCACGCGGAACCGCGCCGTCACCCGCATCGTCGGCGTACCATCAGAGGCATGTGGCTGCGTCGCGTGTTCTTCGGCTGGCTCATTCCGGCGGCCTTCCTGCTGCCGCTGTGGCTCTTCGTCGGGTGGGCCGTCTTCAATGCGGGCGGCTGGGCGTTCCTCTGGGTGCTGTTCCTCGCGATCCCCGGCGTGTTCGTCTGGCAGCTGATCCTCACGCTCCTGGTGCGGGCGCGCGGTACGGTCCGCGCCCATCGCGCCGTCTCGTGGTGGGACGTCCTCGGGTTCACCGTCTGGCACGGGCTCGTGATCTCGCTCGGCTTCTTCGCCGAGGCCTGGTGGGCCCCGGTGATGGTCGTGACGATCCTGGCCGGTGTCGGGTTGTTCTGGCTCGAGCTGTGGCAGCTGTGGAGCGAGGCCCGGCCGTCGCGATTCGTCCTGCGCACAGCCGACGGCGTCGCCTACATTCCGGCGCCGGCCGACGAAGGGTACGTCGCCGAACGCGACGTCATCATCATCTCCGAGAAGCAGACGCCGCCCGCGAGCTGACGCGTTTTGGCCGGGTGCGGCATCCATGGCAGAATGGTTGTTTGTGCCCTGACCGGTTCTGCCTCAGGGGAATCAGCTGAACGGCGTCACGCCGGAGGCCTGCGGCACACCGAGTCCTTCACCTTACTTCCCGCGGTCGACCTGTGGCGGCCGCAGAGAGAGACGATCATGCAGATCCTCGACGCCGTCGATGCGGCTTCACTCCGCTCCGACATCCCCGCCTTCAACGCCGGCGACACCGTGAAGGTGCACGTCAACATCACCGAGGGCAACCGCTCGCGTATCCAGGTCTTCCAGGGCGTCGTCATCGGCCGCTCGGGCGACGGCGTGCGCGAGACCTTCACGGTCCGCAAGATCAGCTTCCAGGTCGGCGTCGAGCGCACCTTCCCGGTGCACTCCCCGGTCATCGACCACATCGAGGTCGTGACCCGTGGTGACGTGCGCCGCGCGAAGCTCTACTACCTGCGCAACCTCCGTGGCAAGAAGGCCAAGATCAAGGAGAAGCGCGACAACTGACACCAGCTGCCTGCAGCGCTGTCTCGAGGCCCCGGACGCTTGCGTCCGGGGCCTCGTCCGTTCTCCGGACGGGCCGGAATGTGCGACCCTTGAAGGCGGGTCGCCGCGACCGTCGGCGCCCGCGAAGGAACTCCATGACGACCGAGAAGTCGGCTCCCGCCGAGCCGGCCCCCGGGGCCGAGCCCGCAGCGACCATTCAGCCGCGTCGTCGGGGCTGGCTCGTCTTCCTGCGCGATGTGATCGTGATCATCCTGATCGCCGTCCTCGTCTCGCTCATCGTGAAGACGTTCATCGTCCGATCGTTCTACATCCCCTCCGGTTCGATGGAGGACACCCTTCACGTCAAGGACCGCATCCTCGTGGACGAGATCACCCCGCGGTTCGGTGCCTACGAGCGGGGCGACATCGTCGTGTTCCAGGATCCCGGCGGCTGGCTGCCGCCGAGCACGGAGCCCGCCCGCCCGCCGATCGTCGAGGGCGTGGAGTGGGTGCTGTCGCTCGTGGGTCTCGCCGCGCCCGACAGCGACGACCACCTCGTCAAGCGCATCATCGGGCTCCCGGGTGACCACGTCGTGTGCTGCAACGCGATCGGTCAGATCACGGTCAACGACGTGCCCATCAACGAGAGCGTGTACATCAAGCTGCCGGCGGGGGAGTCGGCGGCATCCGGCGACCCCTTCGACATCGTCGTGCCCGAGGACAGTCTCTGGGTGCTGGGCGACAACCGCTACCGCTCGAAGGACTCGCGGTACAACACCGACCAGCCGGGCAAGGGCTTCGTGCCGATCGACAACCTCGTCGGCCGCGCCTTCCTCGTGACCTGGCCGTTCGACCGGTTCGGTTTCCTCGACTTCCACCACGACGTGTTCGCCGGCGTTCCCGCGCCGGAGCCGGAGGGCGGCGCGAAGTGACCGTCGCCGAGCCTCGTCTCACGCTCGAGCGGCGGCTCCTGCGGGAGCACGCGCTCGTCATCGCGTGCGACGAGGTCGGCCGCGGTGCGCTGGCCGGACCGGTCGCCGTCGGCGCGGCGGTGGTCGACGCCCCCCGCTCCCGCAAGCGGATCCCGCAGGGGCTGCGCGACTCGAAGCTGGTCCCCGAGCCCCGGCGCGCCGACGTCGCGGCACGGGCGGCGTCGTGGGTCGCAGCGAGCGCGGTCGGCTGGGCGAGCTCGGAGGAGATCGACGAGATCGGGATCATGCGCGCACTCGGGCTCGCCGCCATCCGCGCGATCGCCGACCTGCGCGCTCACGGGGTCGTCCCCGAGGATGCCATCGTGATCCTCGACGGCAACTACGACTACATCCGCCCCGCCGGCGCGTGGGGGCTGACGGTGCAGCCGGTCATCAAGGCCGATCGCGACTGCGCTTCGGCGGCGGCGGCATCCGTCATCGCCAAAGTCGCGCGCGACAGTCTCATGACCGAGCTCCACGACGAGCTTCCGGCCTACAACTGGGCGCGTAACAAGGGCTACGCGAGCCCCGACCACCGCGAGGCCATCCGCACGCACGGAATCAGCCGACACCATCGCGCGTCCTGGTCTATCGCGGACGCGCCGACGCTCTTCTGAGCGTTCGCCACGCGCGGACCGGCGTCGCGGCATTCGTTCACGCCCATAGGATGGGAGCACCATGGATGACGAGGTCTTCGAAGACTATGACCGCGAACTCGAACTCGCGCTCTACCGCGAGTATCGCGATGTCGTCTCGCAGTTCCAGTACGTGATCGAGACGGAACGGCGCTTCTACCTCGCGAACGAGGTCAACGTCGTGCGCCGCGACACCGAGCACGACTTCTACTTCGAGATCTCGATGTCGGACGTGTGGGTGTGGGACATCTACCGCGCCGACCGCTTCGTCAAGGCGGTGCGCGTGCTCACCTTCAAGGACGTCAACGTCGAAGAGCTGTCGCGCCGGGACTTCCACCTGCCCGAAGAGCTCTCGCTCGACACCTGAGCCACAGGCTCCTCCCCAGCCCCCGCGATCCCGGGACCGCACGCCGGTTCTGAACGGATGCCGCCGCCGCGCGTCCGCGCGAGGTTCGCGCGCGCGACGATGCCTGAATGGCAGACAAAGACGTGCTCGGCCGTGCGGGCGAGGACCGCGCCGCACGGTACTTCGAGACCCAGGGCTTCACGGTGCTCGCGCGCAACTGGCGATGCCGTGAGGGCGAACTCGACCTCGTGGTGGCGGACGGCGCCGCGGTGGTCGTCGTCGAGGTCAAGACACGGCGCGGCGAGGAGTTCGGGCACCCCTTCGAGGCCATCGACGCGCGCAAGCGCGTACGGCTGTGGCGGCTCGGCGTCGCATGGGCGAGTCAGCACCGCGAGCTCGTGCAGGGGCGCCGGTTGCGCATCGACGCGATCGGGCTCACGGGCACGGAGCCCTCGACGGCTCGCCTGGAACACCTCGTCGACGTGGAGGTGCCGTGAGCGTCGCGCGCACGTGGGCCGTCGCGCTCGTCGGTGCCGAGGGCGAGTGCGTCGAGGTCGAGGCGGACCTGTCGCAGCAGACCCCGGAGTTCCGCATCATCGGCCTGCCCGACAAGGCACTGGGCGAGGCGGTGCAGCGCGTTCACAACGCGTGCGCCAACAGCGGCACGCCGCTGCCCCGGCGACGGCTGACCGTGAACCTGTCACCGGCGAGCCTGCCGAAGCAGGGATCCGGCTTCGACATCGCGATCGCAGTCGCGTCTCTCGCGACCGAGTCGTCGATGGATGCGGCCTCGGTCGCGTCGGCCGTGCACATCGGGGAACTCGGCCTCGACGGGCGCCTGCGCCCTGTCCCCGGTGTGCTGCCCGCGGTGGTCGCTGCGCGGCGGGCAGGCCATCGGCGGATCGTCGTGCCCTACGCCAACGGCGCCGAGGCGGCGCTCGTCGGTGGGATGGACGTGCTCGCCGCCGTCAACCTCGCACAGGTGGTGGCCTGGCACGGCGGTGACGTCGAGGTCGCCGACGAAGATCCCGTCGCCCTGCCGGACGACGAGCCGACACCCGAGCCCGTACTCGATCTCGCCGAGGTGATCGGTCAGCGCGATGCCGTGGATGCGCTCATCGTCGCAGCGGCCGGCGGGCACCACCTGCTGATGTGCGGACCGCCCGGTGCCGGCAAGACCATGCTCGCGCGACGGCTGCCCGGCATCCTTCCCGAACTCGACGACGGTGCGGCGCTCGCGAGTGCGTCGATCCGCAGCCTCGCTGGCTCGCGCGTGATGGAGCTGTCACGAACGCCCCCGTTCGAGGCGCCGCATCACAGCGCGAGCGTCGCGGCTCTCGTGGGCGGGGGTTCCCGCGTCATCCGGCCGGGCGCGATCGCGCGCGCCAGCGAAGGCGTGCTGTTCCTCGACGAGGCCGGCGAGTTCGCGGCGAGCGCGCTGGACGCGCTGCGGCAGCCGCTGGAGTCCGGGTCCATCACGATCCATCGCGCGGGGGCATACGCACGATACCCGGCACGCTTCCAGCTGGTCCTGGCCACGAACCCGTGCCCGTGCGGGGACTACGGGATCCGCGGCGGCACCTGCACGTGCCCACCGGCCGCGATCCGCCGCTACCTCGGCCGGCTCTCCGGGCCGCTGCTGGACCGCATGGACATCGAGCTGACCCTGACCAGGGTCTCCGTCGCCCAGCGCGGCCGCGGACCGACGATCTCGACCGCGACGGCGCGCGATCGGGTCGCGGAGGCCCGTGCGCGCGCACGTCACCGGCTGCAGGCAACGCCCTGGCGAGTGAACGCCGATGTGCCGGGGACCTGGCTCCGCGAGGGACCGGTCGCCCCGCCGCCCGTGATCCGCCGCCCGCTGGATGCCGCGCTGCACCGTGGTGCGCTGACGCTGCGCGGCTACGATCGCGTGCTGCGGGTCGCATGGTCGCTGGCCGACATCGACGGGCGAGCGCAGCTGAGTGCCGAGCATGTCGGGCGGGCGCTCTACCTGAAGAAGGGTCTGGCGCTGTGACCGCTTTCGACCTGGGCGCCGACGCCGCGGGGCGTGCGCTCGCACCGCTGGGCGTCCACCAGAGCGCCGACGCGGCCCGTGAGCGCTACGCGACCGCGGTGTGGTGCCACCTGATCGAGCCCGGCGACTCCGTGGCAGGGCGCATCGTCGCCGCTCGCGGTGCCGCGCCCGCGCTGGAGGCGGTGCTGGCCGAGGGGACGCTGGCAGAAGTCACCCCGCGGGAACTGGCCGAGGGCCGCAAGCGGTGGCTGCCGCGGCTTTCGGCGCGCGTGGTCGCGGACTCCTTCCTCACGGCCGCGGCGCGCGGCGTCCGCCTCGTGACGCGGGCCGATCCCGAGTGGCCCGCCCAGCTGGATGACCTCGAGGCGCACGCGCCGCTGTGCCTCTGGGTGCGCGGCGATGCCTCCGCCCTCCGCCGTCTCGACGCCTCCGTCGCCATCGTCGGCGCGCGCGCCGCGTCGCGC
The DNA here is from genome assembly GCF_044987475.1 of Microbacterium sp. ZW CA_36. Lineage (NCBI taxonomy): Bacteria > Bacillati > Actinomycetota > Actinomycetes > Micrococcales > Microbacteriaceae > Microbacterium > Microbacterium sp. ZW CA_36. The sequence continues at coordinate 121,201 of NZ_JBJDRL010000003.1, read as the reverse complement.
TACGGAGACCATGTCGCGATGGAGCTCGCGGCCGAGCTCGCCGGTGACGGCATCGCGGTGGTGTCGGGCGGCGCATACGGCATCGACGGGTCCGCGCATCGCGCGACACTGTCGGCGGGCGGTCTGACGGTCGCACTGCTCGCGGGCGGCGCGGACCGCTCGTATCCCGCCGGGCACGCAGGGCTGATCGACGACATCGCCCGGCACGGTGTCGTGGCGAGCGAGGTGGCGTGCGGCTCCGCTCCGACGAAGTGGCGCTTCCTCCAGCGGAATCGGCTCATCGCCGCGCTATCGGCGGCGACGGTGGTGGTGGAGGCCGGCTGGCGCAGCGGATCGCTCAACACCGCCGGCCATGCGGCGACGCTGTCGAGGCCGCTCGGCGCGGTCCCGGGCCCGATCACCTCGGCCACCTCCGCGGGCACGCACCGCCTCATCCGCGAGTACGGCGCGCAGTGCATCACCGGGGCGGATGACGTCCGTGAGCTGCTGGGACTGGCCACTGCGAACGGTGCCGGAGCGGCTCGGATGCCCGGCCACACCGGCGACGCGACGCGCGTGGTGGATGCGATGAGCACGCGCGCCTGGCGACAGCCCGGCGATATCGCGCGCCGCGCGGGGATGGCGGCCGACGCCGTCGAGGGCGTACTCGGTCTGCTGCAGCTCGACGGATCCGTGGAGGCCGGCGCGGAGGGATGGAGGTTGCGACGGGCGGGGGCGTGACGAGCGCGCAGCCGCGGGGAGTGCACTGTCGTGGGGACTGCACGGTCGGGGGCAGTGCCCCAGCCGTGTCAAGCGCCTCACCATGCCGACGTCGCGCGATGACGCTGCCGCCCTCTGTGACCGGCGCTCCGCTCGGCTGGCGGGGGAGAGCGAACCGCGCGGTGCGTCGCAGCGCCGCGTACCCCTCGTCGAGGCGCAAGCTGGAGGCGTGGAGATCGTCGACGCAGCGGAGTCGTACCTGCGCCACCTGGCGGAGGTACGTCGACTGTCGCCGGCGACGGTCCGTGCGTACCGCTCGGACCTCGCCGGGCTGGCCGTCGCGTGCGGCGATGTCGATCTCGCCGTCGTCGACCTCGAGAACCTTCGCGACTGGCTGTGGCAGGCCGTGCAGCGGGGCGACAGCCGTGCCACCATCGCACGGCGGACGGCTGCTGTACGCGGCTTCTTCGCCTGGGCGACCGAGACGGGCGCCGTGGCATCCGACCCCAGCCTGCGGCTGGTCGCGCCCAAGCGCGGCCGCACGCTGCCGAAAGTCGCGACCGCCGATGCGCTGGCGGGGGTCCTCGAGCGGCTCGAGTCCGCGGCCGCGGAAGGCGACCCGCTGGCGCTGCGCGACCACGCGATGCTCGAGCTCCTGTACGGGGCCGCGGTGCGCGTCTCCGAGCTGTGCGGACTGGACGCCGGCGATCTCGACCCCGAACGTCGCACGGCTCGCGTGTGGGGCAAGGGCTCCAAGGAGCGCGTCGTCCCCTTCGGGCTCCCCGCGTTGCGTGCGGTCGATGCGTACCTTGTGCGCGGCCGGCCCGCGCTCGTGGCGCGTCGAGTCGACGCGCCTGCGACGGCCGCCCTGTTCCTCGGCGCGAGAGGCGGTCGCATCGGACCTCGTGCGGTCTACGACCTGGTCTCTCGCGAGCTCGGGCCCGAACTCGGCGCTCAGGTGGGGCCCCACGCGCTGCGGCACTCGGCGGCGACGCATCTGCTCGACGGCGGCGCCGACCTCCGTGCCGTCCAGGAGATGCTCGGCCACGCGAGCCTCGGAACCACGCAGATCTACACCCACGTCTCGAGCGAGCGGCTGGCGGCGTCCTACCGTCTCGCCCACCCGCGCGCCTGAGCGGGCGCTCAGCAGCAGGGCAGGAGTACCGCTCGCGGCACGCCGCCGAGCAGCACGAGCGGGTTGATGTACCGGCCGTCGAGGCGCACGCCGAGGTGCAGCGCGCCGGGCGCGGTGTGACCGCCCGCGGAGACGCGCCCCACAGCGGCACCGGCAGCCACCGGCGCGCCGGCGACGAGTGTGGACTCCACGGGCTCGAGAGTGGAGACGAGTCCATCGCCGTGGTCGATCGTCAGAACACCACGTCCGGCCACCTGGCCGGAGAAGGCGACCGCGCCCGCCGCGGGGGCGGAGACGCCGTCCTCGCCGAGGACGGCGAGGTCGATGCCCCGGTGGCCTGGGCCGTACTCGTGGGGTGGGGCGACGAAGGGACGCTCGAGGCGGAACGCGTCCACGGGCCACAGCCAGTCGCGCGCGAGAGCAACCGACCCGCCGTCCGCGGAGCGCCCTGCCGGACCGTCGGGGTCATCCGGGTTCGATGCCGACGCCGTCACAGGCACTGCGGCGATCGACACGACGAGCGCGAGCGCCGCTGCCGCACGAAATCGCGGGAGAGAAGCCGGGGCGATGGTGCGCATCACCTGACCATGCCGCACGCCGTTCGGGCGCGATGGCCCCCGTCGCGGACCCGTGGAGAACCGTCGCCTTGGCCCTGCGGGGGAGGAGGCTCGGCCCGGTCGCCTGCTGATACACTGGATGCGCACTCCGCATGTCGGAGTGACTCCGCGTGCCCACAGCGCCACGCACCCCGAGTCTGACGGAGGGTGACGGCGCGGCATCCACTCCCAACGGTCCCTGCGAACGCTCATGAGCGGGCGCGGGGTGGGAATGTGCCGGGCACCAGGCTCGCCGGCTCCACGCCGGCGCGAGAACAACCGCAACAGGCGCGCACGCGCCGGAACAGGAGAACGGCCATGGCCGTCGTCACCATTCGCCAGCTGCTCGACAGCGGCGTGCACTTCGGACACCAGACCCGCCGGTGGAACCCGAAGGTCAAGCGCTTCATCCTCACGGAGCGCAGCGGCATCCACATCATCGACCTGCAGCAGTCGCTGACGTACATCGACAAGGCGTACGAGTTCGTCAAGGAGACCGTCGCGCACGGCGGCACCATCCTCTTCGTCGGCACCAAGAAGCAGGCGCAGGAGGTCATCGCCGAGCAGGCGACCCGCGTGGGCCAGCCCTACGTCAACCAGCGCTGGCTGGGCGGTCTGCTCACCAACTTCTCGACCGTGTCGAAGCGTCTTGCCCGCATGAAGGAGCTCGAGGAGCTCGACTTCGAGGACCCGGCCGCGAGCGGCTTCACCAAGAAGGAGCTCCTCCTCAAGAAGCGCGAGCTCGACAAGCTGCACAAGTCGCTCGGCGGCATCCGCAACCTCCAGAAGACCCCCTCGGCCATCTGGGTCGTCGACGCCAAGCGCGAGCACCTCGCCATCGACGAGGCGTCGAAGCTCGGCATCCCCGTGATCGGCATCCTCGACACGAACGCCGACCCCGACGAGTTCCAGTACCCGATCCCCGGCAACGACGACGCGATCCGCTCGGTGGGCCTGCTCACCCGCATCATCGCCGACGCCGCCGCGGAGGGCCTGATCCAGCGCCACCAGCCCACCGACGAGACCGCTGACGCGGAGCCTCTCGCCGACTGGGAGCGCGAGCTGCTCGAGCAGGGCGCGCCCGTCGAGACCGACGTCGCCGAGGTCGAGACCATCGCGACCGAGTCGGCCGCCGACGAGGCCGGCGCCGAGGCTGCTGAGGCCGTCGAGACCGCTGTCGCCGCTGAGACCGATGAGGTCGTCGAGACCGCTGAGGCCGCTGACGCTGCCGAGGTCGCCGAGGCGACCCCCGCCGAGTAAGCCTCACTCACACTCCGCCTCGGCGGGATCGTCCTGGCCCCACGGCTGGACGGTCCCGCCGAGGCATCCACGAGAACTCACGAGAATCAAGGAGCCGCCACCCATGGCAAACTTCACGATCGCCGACATCAAGGCCCTGCGCGAGCAGCTCGGCACCGGCATGGTCGACACCAAGAAGGCGCTCGAGGAGGCCGACGGCGACCTCGAGAAGGCCGTCGAGATCCTGCGTCTGAAGGGCGCGAAGGGCAACGCCAAGCGCGCCGACCGCTCCACGAGCGAGGGACTGGTCGCGGCCAAGGAGGTCGACGGTCAGGTCACGATCATCGAGCTCAACACCGAGACGGACTTCGTCGCGAAGAACGAGCGCTTCATCGCCCTCGCCGACAAGGTGCTCGACGCTGCCGCTGCCGCTCACGCCGACTCGGCCGAGGCTGCGCTGGCCGCGCCCGCCGGCACGCAGACGGTCGCCGAGCTCATCTCGGACGAGGCCGCCATCATCGGCGAGAAGGTCGAGCTGCGTCGTGTGAGCACGCTCTCGGGCGACAACTTCGAGATCTACCTCCACAAGACCAGCAAGGACCTGCCGCCGCAGGTGGGCGTCGTGCTCGCCTACTCGGGCGACGACGCCGAGACGGCGCGCAGCATCGCGCAGCACATCTCGTTCGCCAACCCCTCGTACCTGTCGCGCGACGAGGTCCCCGAGGCGGATGTCGACAAGGAGCGCGAGATCGTCACCGAGATCTCGCGCAACGAGGGCAAGCCCGAGGCGGCTCTTCCGAAGATCGTCGAGGGCCGCGTCAACGCGTTCTTCAAGCAGGTCTCGCTTCTCGACCAGGACTATGCGAAGGACAACAAGCAGTCGGTCGCGCAGGTCGCGAAGGCCGCCGGTCTGACCCTGACGGGCTTCGCCCGCTACAAGGTCGGCGCCTGATCCATTGAGAAGGCCCGCATCGGCAATCCGATGCGGGCCTTTTCTCATGCCCTTCGGTAGTTTGTCGTAGACGAGAGGACCACAGTGATCAACGAGAACACCGGGCGCCGCCGCGTCCTTCTGAAGCTGTCCGGCGAGGCGTTCGGTGGGGGGCAACTGGGTGTCAACCCCGACGTGGTCAGCCAGATGGCGCAGGAGATTGCCGCGGCGGTCGACCGCGTCGAGATCGCCGTCGTCGTCGGAGGCGGCAACTTCTTCCGCGGCGCCGAGCTCAGCCAGCGCGGCATGGACCGCGGTCGCGCCGACTACATGGGCATGCTGGGCACCGTGATGAACGCCCTGGCCCTCCAGGACTTCCTCGAGCAGGCGGGCGCCGCCACGCGCGTGCAGTCGGCCATCTCGATGACCCAGGTCGCCGAGCCGTATATCCCACGGCGCGCAGAGCGGCACATGGAGAAGGGCCGGGTCGTGATCTTCGGCGCCGGCGCAGGCCTGCCGTACTTCTCCACCGACACCGTGGCCGCCCAGCGAGCGCTCGAGATCGACGCGCAGGAGGTCCTCGTCGCGAAGAACGGCGTGGACGGGGTCTACACGGCCGACCCGAAGAAGGATGCCTCGGCCACGCTGATCGATCGCATCACGTACCTCGACGCGCTGCAGCGAGGCCTCAAGGTCGTCGACTCGACCGCTTTCAGCCTCTGCATGGACAACCGCATGGACATGCGGGTGTTCGGCATGGAGCCGGCGGGCAACGTGACGAAGGCGCTCCTCGGCGAGCCCATCGGCACGCTCGTCACGGCGTGACGACGCTGCCGCCGATACACTTGACCAGCCCCATCTACCTGAAGGAGACACTGTGATCGCGGACGTCTTGGCCGATGCCGGAGTGCGCATGGACCGCGCTGTCGAGGGTGCGAAGGAGGACTTCGCGACGGTGCGCACCGGACGCGCGAACCCGCAGCTGTTCCAGAAGGTCCTCGTCGACTACTACGGCAGCCCGACGCCGCTCGCGCAGCTCGCGTCGATCAACAACCCCGAGGCGCGCACCCTCCTCATCACCCCGTACGACAAGTCGGCGCTGAAGGCGATCGAGCAGGCGATCCGCGACATCCCGAACCTGGGGGTGAACCCGACGAACGACGGCAACCTCGTGCGTGTCACGATGCCGGAGCTCACCGAGGAGCGTCGCAAGGAGTACGTCAAGCTCGTGCGCGGCAAGGGCGAGGATGCCAAGGTGCATGTGCGCGGCATCCGCCGCAAGGCCAAGGACGACATCGATGCCCTCAAGGGCGAGGTCGGCGAGGACGAGCTCGCCCGCGCCGAGAAGGAACTCGACGCGCTGACGCGCGCCCACGTCGACGGGATCGACGACGCGCTCAAGCGCAAAGAGGCCGAGCTCCTCGAAGTCTGAGGTCTGCCCATGACCGACGCACCGGACCCGCCGCGCGGCGAAGAGGCCGCTTCTCCGCAGACGCGGCGCGAAGCGGGCGACGCACGGCGTGCCGCGGAGGCACACGACACCCCGCCGGCGCTGCAGGCCCATCTGCGCGCTGCGCGCAGTGAGCTGGAGAGCCAGGTCGCGCAGGCGAAGGCGGACTTCGAGGAGGCGAACGAGCGCATCAAGGAGCGCACGGGGCGCGACCTCATCGTCGCGACCCTGATCGGGCTGGCCATCGGGGTCGCCCTGCTCGGCTCGCTGATCTTCGTGAAGTGGGCGTTCGTCCCGTTCGCCCTGGCGGCAGCGCTGCTCGCGATGTTCGAGTTCTCCCGCGCGCTGATCGCCAGCGGACGCCGCGTCGATCTGGTCCCGCAGCTCGTCGCGGGTGCCGTCGTCGTGCTGTCGGCCTACTTCGTGGACGCGTGGCTGCAGTGGGTGCTGTTGTTCGTGGTCCTGGCGTTCCTGGTGGTCTGGCGGCTGGTCGCGCAGATGGCCTCCCACGACGGCCGCGTGTACTCCGCCGTGCTCGGGGATGTGCTGATCGCCACCTTCCTGCAGCTGTATGTGGCGTTCCTCACGAGTCTCTGCCTCGTGCTGCTGAGCAAGGACGGCGGCGAGTGGTGGGTGCTGTCGTTCATCATCGTTGCGGTCGCCGTCGACACCGGCGCGTACATCGCGGGCATCACCCTGGGCAAGCATCCGATGGCTCCCCGCATCAGCCCCAAGAAGACGTGGGAGGGCTTCGCCGGCGCCGCGGCGGCGGCCACCATCGCCGGCGTGCTGGTCGGCATGTTCATGCTCGGTCTCGAGTGGTGGATGGGCGCGGTGTTCGGCATCCTGATCCTCGCCACCGCCACGGTCGGCGACCTGGGAGAATCGATGATCAAGCGCGATCTCGGCATCAAGGACATGAGTTCCTGGCTGCCCGGTCACGGCGGCGTCCTCGATCGACTCGACTCGATCCTGCTGTCGGTCGTGGCGGCGCTGTCCCTCTACTACCTCTTCACTCCGCTGGTGGCATCATGACGGCATCCGAGACGACCTCCCGGACATCCTTCCCCGAGGCCCGAGGGCGCGAGAAGGGCTACGACAAGGAGCCGGTCGACGAGTTCCTCGCTCGCGCCCGCGCGTCGTTCGAGCAGGGCAGCGAGTCCCTCACATCGGCCGACGTCCGCCAGGTGGCATTCCCGCTCGTGCGGCACGGGTACGCGATCGCGTCGGTCGATGCCGCGCTCGGTCGCATCGAAGACGCGTTCGCTGCACGTGAGCGCGCGTCCGCGATGGCGGCCGCAGGCGCCCGCGCATGGGTCGGCCACACCCGGGAGCTCGCGCAGGAGGTGCTGGATCGACTGTCGCGTCCCACCGGGCGCCGTTTCGACCGGGTGTCCCGGCTGCGCTACGGCTACCGGGTCGCCGAGGTGGACCTCGTCACCGACAAGCTCGCGCGCTTTCTCGAGACCGGCGACTCGGTGACGGTGGAGCAGGTGCGCGCGGTCGCGTTCCGCATGCAGCGCGGCGGCTACCGCGAGACGCAGGTGGATGCCGTGCTCGACGCGGTCGTCGAGGTGATGCTCGCGGTGAAGTGACACGCACGGGTGTCGCGGATGGCACGCCCTCGTGCCGGTATGCGAGAATCGGGGCACTGTGACTTCCGGAAACGAGCTGAACCCGACCAGGCGCGCCCGTCGTCACGAGGTGTCGACCCGGGCCGCGGGACGCGTCGTCTCGACGGCATCAGCCGCGCCGTCGGCGCCTGCACGCGCGGCCGGTTCCTCTGCCCGGTGGTCACGTCGCCGCGGTGTGCTGGGAGGCTTCGCCGCCTTCGCGGTGCTCGGGTTCGTGGTCGCCTACATCGGTCCGACCGGCCTCGCGCTCGCCCAGGCCACGGCCGAAGAGGAGTCGCAGGTCTCGCTGTACGCCAGCTCGCTCGACGACGTGCAGTCCCTGAGCGGCGACGGCAGCGCTCAGGTCGCGGAGCCTGCAGCGCTCGACCGCGGCGGCTACTCCGTGTATGTGAAGCCCAAGCCCACCCCGACCGTGGCGCCGACGACGGCATCGAAGTCCGCGTCCAGCGGCTGGCGGCCTCCGTTCGTCACGCCCGACCCCGGCACCGCGCAGGCCATCGCCTACGACATGGTGCTCGCCCGTGGCTGGGGCGACGACCAGTTCGCCTGCCTGGTCGCACTGTGGAACAAGGAATCCGGCTGGCGGGTCAACGCCTACAACGCCGGCAGCGGCGCCTACGGCATCCCTCAGGCGCTGCCGGGCAGCAAGATGGCGACCGCGGGTGCCGACTGGGAGACCAACCCGGCGACCCAGATCACCTGGGGCCTGGGCTACATCGGCGGGCGCTACGGGACTCCGTGCGGTGCCTGGGACCACTCGCAGCGCACGGGCTGGTATTGAGCCGTGCCCCGATCGAACCGCCGCCGTCCTGATTCGAGCGGCGACGAGTCCTTCGAGCGACTCCTCGCCGGCTGGAAGCGCAGCGAGATGCGACGCGGTGTGGAATGGGTCGTGCAGCCGGTCTCGGCGGCCCAGGCGCAGAAGCCTTACACGTGCCCGGGCTGCGGGCGCCAGGTCGACATCGGTGTCGCGCATCTGGTGGCCTGGCGCGCCGACGGGGTGCTGGGCGATGCCGCGGATCTCGCCGCGCGTCGGCACTGGCATCAGCACTGCTGGAAGGTGGCATGACATGGAGATCCGCGGACCGATGCTGCTGCCCGCCCGGCGCGAGGACGTCGAGCTCGAGACGCTCGACGGGCTGACGCTCGTCGGCGAGCTCGCCCTGCCCGAGAACCGGGAGCCGGTCGCAACCCTCGTGACGCTGCATCCCCTGCCGACGGCCGGCGGATTCATGGACTCGCACATCATCCGCAAGGCGGCCGGGCGCCTTCCCGCGCTGGCGGATCTCGCGGTGCTGCGGTTCAACACGCGGGGCACGACCTCACCGCGGGGCACGAGCGAGGGCGCCTTCGACGGCGGCCGGTCCGAGGCCTTCGATGTCGCCGCGGCGATGGACTTCGTGCACACCCGAGGTCTGCCGCGGCCGTGGCTGGTCGGATGGTCGTTCGGCACCGAGCTCGCGCTGAAGTACGGGCGCGATCACGCGGTCGAGGGGGCCGTCCTGCTGTCGCCGCCGCTGCACCGCGCGACCTCGGAAGAGATCGCGGCGTGGGCGGGCGACGACAGACGCCTGATCGTGCTGGTTCCGGAGCTCGACGACTATCTCCGACCGGATGCCGCGGCCGAGCGCTTCGCGAGCGTGCCCGAGGCGGTCCTGATCCCGGTCGAGGGCGGCAAGCACCTGTGGGTGGGGGAGAACCAGACCCGTCGAGTGCTGACCGAGATCGTGGCGGCCGTCAATCCGGACGCGCTGCCGCTGCCACTGGAGTGGGACGGACCCGTCGTCGACGCGTGACCGTGCGCACCCACGGGCCCGGGCTGGACCGGACCCGCCTCAGCGCTCGTTCTGGCGCGGGATGACGACCTGACGGTAGATGATCAGGATGCTCGCAGCCACGGGGATGGCGACCAGGGCGCCCAGCAGGCCCAGCAGTGATCCGCCCGCGAGGGCGGCGATCACGACGACCGCTCCAGGGACCGAGACGGCCCGCCCCATGATGCGCGGCGAGATCACGTACGCCTCGATCTGCATGTAGATCAGGTAGTAGATGGCCGCGATGAGCGCGGTCGTGGGGGAGCCCACCACCAGGCAGGTCAGGACGATGATGATGGAGCCGGTCAGGGTGCCGACCAGCGGGATCAGCGAGAAGAAGAACGCGATCACGGCGAGCACCGCGGGGAACGGCGCTTTGATGATCGACAGGAAGATCGCGCTCAGCACACCGTTGATGAGACCCAGCGTCACCTGGCCGATGACGTAGTAGCCGACGGAGTCGGTGATCTGCTCACCGAGGTCCATGAACCGCGCCCGCTTCGAGGCCGGGACCAGCTGGTAGACCGAGCGCTTCAGGCTCGGAGTCGACGCCGTGAAGTAGATGGTGAGGATCAGCACGATGAAAGCGCCCGCGAAGCCCGCGATGAGCGCACCGACGATCGTGATGATGCTGCCGCCGACCTCGCTGCCGATCGCGCCGACGTCGAGGGACGCGTACCAGTCCTCGATGTAGGCCCAGACCTCGTCGACGTCCAGCGCCGGGAACACCCCGTGCAGCCAGTCCTGGATCGCGCCGACCGGATCGTCGAACATCCCCTCGCCGGCGAGCTCCTCGATCGTCGTCACCAGCTGACCGATCTGCTGCACGATGATCGGCACGATCATGAGGATGATCCCGGCGAACACCGCGAGCACGCCCAGAATGGTGATGAGCACCGCCGCCCAGCGCGGCAGCTTGCGGCGCTCGAGCCACGCGACGATCGGGTCGAGGCCCAGCGAGAGGAACAGCGCGGTGCCGACGTAGAGCAGGATCGTCTGGAGGTTCTGGATGCTGCCGATGAGCAGCAGTCCCAAGCCGACACCGAGCGTCGCGAGCAGCGCGGTGCGGAACGGGCTGTGCAGCTTCATCGAGGTCCCCCTGCCGATCGACTTCCCGTCGATGCGTTGTGTCCGCCCAGGATACGCATGCCGAGCGCCCAGGCCGTGGAATGGTCCCTCCCACGCGCCTCACAGGTCATTCCCGCTAGTCTGAAACGTCGAATCGAAGGGTTGCGCTGCGTCTGCGCGCCCGGGAAAGGTGTTCTTCGTGCGTTTCGTATGGGCCGTGGCGGCCTTCGTGCTCGCCACCGTGATGATCGGGGCGGGCATCGCCCAGCGGACGATCTTCCAGGGTCCCAGGACCGAGACCACGGCGATCTCGGTCGAGGAGGATACTCCCTACCTCCTCATCGACGGCGCCGTGCTCAATCAGATGCCGGGTACCCAGACACTTCGTGCCCAGACCGAGGGCGACATCTACGCCTCGTACGGGCGGACGGCCGACATGGAGGCGTGGCTGTCCGACACCACGTACACCCACGTCACGCTGGCCGGTGACGGCGAGGTCGAGACCGTGGTCGTCGAGCCCGAGATCGACGCGATCGCCGACCCCGCGACAGACGCCCCCGCGGACGGCTCCGCGACCGACGACGCTGCGGCTGACGCGTCGACGGATGCCGCGACCGACGCGGCGGGCCGCAGCCCGGTCGGTTCAGACCTGTGGCTCGACGAGTATCAGCAGAAGGATCTCCTGATCGCGCCGCTCCAGCTTCCGGAGGAGATGAGCGTGCTCGTCGCCTCCGACGGCACCGCACCCGCACCGAGCAGGGTGACTGTGACCTGGCCCCTGCAGACCTCGACCCCCTGGGCGGGTCCGCTCATCGTCGGCGGCGGCATCCTCATGGCCGCGGGCGTGTTCCTCTACATCCTCGGCATCCGTCATGCCCGTCGGAAGCGCGGACCCCGCCGCAAGGGCCTGCCGCTGCCGGTGACCGAGCCGATCGACATCGCGATCGACGGCGACGACAAGGGCGTGATCAGCAGCTCGGCTCGTACGCGCCGGGCGGTCTCGAGCGGGCGCCGCGCGTTCGCGTTCCTGCCGGTCGTCGCCGTCTCGGCGCTGCTCTTCACGGGCTGCTCCGCCGACGCCTGGCCGCAGCTCGGCCCATCGCCGACCCCCACGCCGACCGCGACGGTCATCGCGCCCGACGGCCAGCAGGCGCCTGCAGTGACGAAGGCGCAGGCCGAGCGGATCCTCACGCGCATCTCGGCCACCGTGGCGGACGCCGACGCGGCGATGGACGGCGACCTCGCCGACACACGCCTGGAGGGTGCAGCCCTGGCTGCGCGCGACACGAACTACAAGCTCCGTTCGGCCCTCGGCGACTATCCCGCGCCCGCGCCGATTCTTGCGAAGCCGCTGGAGATCATCCTGCCGCAGGCCTACGACGCGTGGCCCCGTTCGGTGATCGCCATCGCCGACGACGAAGAGTCGAAGACCTCGAGCATCATGGTGCTGACCCAGCAGGATCAGTGGTCGGAGTACAAGCTCTCGTATGTCGGGAGCCTGGAGGCGTCGACCGCTATCCCGGATCTCGCCCCTGCCTACATCGGTGCGGCGGCGGTCGAGCCCGACTCGCCGTTCCTCGTACTGCCGCCCGATCAGGTGGCCGCCGCGTACGCAGACGTCATCAGCAAGGACGCGGAGAGCGAGTACTACGACCTCTTCGAGGCCGACGGCGATCAGCTCCGCGCCAGCATCGCCGCAGACCGGCAGCGACGGCGCGACGAGTTCAACCAGACCGCCAACTCCGGCGCGTCCACGGGCACCCTCGAGTTCAGTGCGGTCGCCGGGCCGCAGACGCCGTTCGCGCTGCAGACGGTCGAGAGCGGGGCGATCGTGGCCGTGAACATCAACGAGGTCGACACGGCCAAGCCGACCAACGCGGATGCGGTCATCAAGGTGGAGAACAACCGGACGGTCAAGACGCTGGCCGGCGCCGACCAGTCCGCCACGGGCTTCGAGACGACGTTCAGCGACCAGGTGTTCTTCTACGTGCCGAATGCCGGTTCGAATGAGAAGATCCGCCTGCTCGGTTACTCATCCGACATTCTCGATGCGAAGATTCTGTAGTGACCGATCCCACTCTGGGCGCCTCGCTGCGTGGTGCCGTCGACCTGTCCACTCTCCGCAATCGCCCTGCGTCCACAGGGCCGGCCGCGCCCGGTGAGGAGACCCCCGCGGGCAGCGGGGCCGTCGTCCCGGCCCTCGTGCTCGACGTCACCGATGAGACGTTCCCGCAGGTGCTGGAGCTGTCGCGCACCGTTCCGGTGGTCGTCGACCTCTGGGCCGAATGGTGCGGCCCGTGCAAGCAGCTGAGCCCCATCCTCGAGAAGGTCGTCCTCGAGCTCGGCGGCCGCCTCGTGCTGGCGAAGGTCGACGTGGACGCCAATCCGCAGCTGTCGCAGGCGTTCCGCGCGCAGTCCATCCCGATGGTCGTCGCGCTCGTCGCCGGGCAGCCGGTGCAGATGTTCACCGGGGCCGTTCCCGAGCAGCAGGTGCGCGAGGTGTTCGCGCAGCTCCTCCAGCTCGCGGCGCAGAACGGTGTGACCGGCACGGTCGCCGCCGACGGCGAGGCGCCGGAGGAGACACCCGATGAGCCCGCGCTCCCGCCGCTGCATGCCGAGGCGTTCGAGGCCATCGAGGAGGGCGACTACGCGCGCGCCGTCACCGCATACGAGAAGGCGCTCGTGGAGAACCCCCGCGACGCCGAGGCGCGTGCCGGGCTCGGACAGGTGCAGCTTCTGCTCCGCGTGCAGGACGTCGACCTCCAGGCGGCACGTGCGGCCGCCGCATCCGCTCCCCAGGACATCCCCGCGCAGCTGACGGTCGCCGATCTCGACATCGCGGGTGGGCACGTCGAGGACGCATTCGGCCGCCTGCTCGATCTGTTCTCGCAGCTGCCCGCGGACGAGCGCGCACCCGTGCGGGAGCGCCTCCTGGAGCTCTTCGCGCTCGTGGGCGATGGCGACCCGCGCGTCATCGCGGCACGCGGTCGCCTCGCTTCACTGCTGTTCTGAGTCGCGCCTCGACCGACGGCAGGTCAGCCCCGCGTCGGTGACGGGATGTGGGCGCTCGTCTCGTGGCGCAGCCACAGCACTCCGAGCGGGGGCAGCACGAGCGACGCGCGTCCGTCCGCGCCCGCGTGCACCACGCCCAGGTTCCCGACCCCCGAGCCGCCGTACGCCTGCGCGTCGGTGTTGAGGATCTCGTGCCACACGCCGCTCTCGGGCAGGTCGAGCTCGTACGACGTGAGCGGTTGTCCCGAGAAGTTCGCCGCGACGACGATCGTGTTGCCGTGCCAGTCGCGGCGGGCGAAGGCGATCACGTTCGGATTCCACTTGGGGGAGCCGAGCCGCGTGAACGCCGCGCCGTCGCTGTCACGCGCCCAGAGCGCGGACTGCTCGCGGTACACGCGGTTGAGGACGCCGACGAACTGCTGCAGCTGGGCATGTGTGGGCTGATCGAGCAGCCACCAGTCCAGCGAGCGCCCCTCGGACCACTCCGACAGCTGACCGAACTCCTGGCCCATGAAGAGCAGCTGCTTGCCCGGGTGCCCCCACATGTAGGCGAGGAACGCGCGCATGTTCGCGAGCTGCTGCCAGTGATCCCCCGGCATCCGCGCGAACAGGCTCCCCTTGCCGTGGACGACCTCGTCGTGGCTGATCGGCAGCACGTAATTCTCGCTGAACGCGTACACGAACGAGAACGACAGCTCGCCCTCGTGGTGCGCGCGATAGATCGGGTCGCGCTTGATGTACTGGAGCGAGTCGTTCATCCAGCCCATGTTCCACTTGAACCCGAATCCGAGGCCCGCCTGGCTCGTGGGCGCGGTCACGCCGGGGAAGCTCGTAGACTCCTCGGCGATCATCGCGATGCCGGGGTACCGCTTGTACGCGGTGGCGTTGACCTCCTGCAGGAAGTGGATCGCCTCGAGGTTCTCGCGGCCACCGTGGACGTTCGGCGCCCATTCGCCCTCGTTGCGCGAGTAGTCGAGGTACAGCATGGACGCGACGGCGTCCACCCGCAGACCGTCGACATGGAACTCCTCGAACCAGTACAGCGCGTTGGCCACGAGGAAGTTGCGCACCTCGCTGCGGCCGTAGTCGAAGATGTAGGTGCCCCACTCGCGGTGCTCGCCGCGCCGGGGATCGGCGTGCTCGTAGAGCGGCTCGCCGTCGAACCGGGCCAGCGCGAAGGCATCCTTCGGGAAATGGCCCGGAACCCAGTCCATGATCACGCCGATGCCGGCCTGGTGGAGTCTGTCGATGAGGTACCGCAGGTCATCGGGGTGCCCGAACCGGCTGGTGGGCGCGTAGTAGCCGGTGACCTGATAGCCCCACGATCCGCCGAACGGATGCTCGGCGAGCGGGAGGAACTCGATGTGCGTGAATCCCTGGCCGGTGACGTAGTCGATCAGCTGATCGGCGGCGTCGCGGTACGTCAGCCCCTGCCGCCATGAGCCGAAGTGCAGCTCGTACACCGACATGGGCCGCGACACGGGCGTCGAGCGGGCGCGCTCGGCGAGCCATGCGGCGTCGCCCCAGGAGTACGAGGAGCCGACGACGACGGATCCCGTGGCAGGAGGCACCTCGGCGAACCGGGCCATGGGGTCGGCCTTCAGCGCCCACTCGCCGCCGCGACCGCGCAGCTCGAACTTGTAGGTGGTGCCCTGGCCGATCCCCGGGACGAAGATCTCCCACACGCCGCTGGCGCCCATCGAGCGCATGGCGTGGCCCTGACCGTCCCAGCCGTTGAAGTCGCCGACCACCCGCACGGCCCGCGCGTTGGGCGCCCACACCGTGAACGCGGTGCCCATCGTGCCGTCGTGTTCGCGCTCGTGCGCGCCGAGCGCCCGCCACAGCTCTTCGTGGCGCCCTTCGGCGATCAGGTGCAGGTCGAGCTCGCCGATCGTCGGCGTGTGGCGATAGGGGTCGTCCGCGACGTAGTCGGGCCCGTGCGCGTAGGTGGTGAGCAGCTCGTAGCGGGTGAGGGCGCCGGCGCGCGTGCCCTCCCAGATCCCGGCCCGCACGTGCTCGAGCGGAACGCGCGTGCCGTCGGCGAACACCGCCGTGACGCTGCGGGCGAGCGGCCGGCGTGCGCGGATGATCCATGTCGCGGTGCCCTCGGCATCCGTGTCGGGATGGATGCCGAGCACGGCGTGGGGGTCGTGGTACGAGCCCGTCGAGACGGCATCGAGGATCTGGTCGGTGAGCGTCATCGCGGCCCCTTGACGTGGAGGATGTGGACCGGCTCGGTGAACGCGTCGAGCATCACGTAGTTGTGATCCGACCACGTCCACCGGCCGCCGGTGACGAGGTCCTCGACCTCGTACGGCGAACCGGGCTCGACGCCCCAGATGCGGGTGTCGAGGTGGACCATCGTCTGGCGCACCGAGTGGGGGTCGGTGTTGACCACGACGATGACGGTGTCGCTGCGACCGTGGGGGGAGAGCGCCGCGTCGAGGTGCTTGGCGTACACGAGGATCGCGTCGTCGTCGCTCCAGTGGATGCTGAGGTTGCGCAGCTGCCGGAGGGCGGGGTGCGCGCGCCGGATCTCGTTGAGCCGGGCCAGGAACGGGGCGAGCGAATCGCCGCGCTCGGCGGCGCCGGCCCAGTCGCGGAACTTGTACTCGTACTTCTCGTTGTCGATGTTCTCTTCCGAGCCCGGACGCGCCACGTTCTCGTAGAGCTCGTAACCGGCGTACACGCCGTAGGTCGGCGCCGCCGTGGCTGCGATGGCGGCCCGGATCCGATAGGCGGCACGGCCGCCGAACTGCAGGTACTCGGTGAGGATGTCGGGCGTGTTGACGAAGAGGTTCGGGCGCAGGAAGTCGTCGGTCTGGTGGGCCAGCCCCGAGACGAACTCCTCCAGCTCGGCCTTGGTGTTGCGCCAGGTGAAGTACGTGTAGCTCTGCTGGAAGCCCGCGGACGCGAGGCTCTGCAGCGGCGCGGGGCGTGTGAACGCCTCGGCGAGGAACACCACGTCGGGGTCCTCGGCGGTGACCGTCGCGATGAGCCACTCCCAGAACTGCAGGGGCTTCGTGTGGGGATTGTCGACGCGGAAGATGCGCACGCCCTGCGCGATCCAGTGGCGGACGATACGGAGGACCTCGGCACGGATGCCGGCCGGGTCGTTGTCGAAGTTGACCGGGTAGATGTCCTGGTACTTCTTGGGCGGATTCTCGGCGTACGCGATGGAGCCGTCGGGGAGCGTCGTGAACCACTCAGGGTGCGCGGCGACCCAGGGATGGTCGGGAGCGGCCTGCAGCGCGAGGTCGAGGGCGACCTCGATGCCGGCGGTGCGGGCATTGCGCACGAATGCCCGGAAATCGGCGAGCGTTCCGAGGTCGGGATGGACCGCGTCGTGCCCGCCGTCCGCCGAGCCGATCGCCCACGGCGAGCCGGGATCGCCGGGACCCGCGTCGAGGGTGTTGTTGGGTCCCTTGCGGTTCACGGTGCCGATCGGGTGGATCGGCGGCAGATAGAGCACGTCGAAGCCCATCTCCGCCACGGCCGGAAGACGCTTCGTCGCGGTGCGGAAGGTGCCGCTCTTGACCGTACCGTCCTTGAATCGGCGGGCTCCCTCGGACCGGGGGAAGAACTCGTACCACGCGCCCACTCCCGCGCGCTCACGCTCGACGAGCAGCTCGAGGTCGTCGCCGATCGTCACGAGCGACATGAGGGGGCGCTGACGGAAGTAGCCGGCGATCACCGGGTCCTCGACGATGGTCAGCGCCGCCGCGTCGTCCCGCGTCGCGTCGCGGAGGGATGCCGCAGCCGCGGCGAGAGCGCGCCGCTCGGCGACCGGGCGGCCCTTCTCGGCGCCGGCGCGATCGAACAGGAGCGCACCGAGCTCGCGCATGAGCGCGGCGTCCACTCCGGCGGCGATCTTGAGCGAGGCGGCGTGCTCCCACGTGGCGAAGTCATCGCCGAAGGACTCGAATCGGAAGCGCCAGATGCCCTGCTCGAGCAGCACCACCTCGGTCTGCCAGCGGTCGAAGCCGTCGTCGAGCGACTCGAGGCGGTGCAGCGACTCGTCGCCGGACGGCGAGAACAGACGCACCTGGACGCCGATGCGGTCGTGTCCCTCGCGGAACGCCGTCACGCGGAACGGCACCGCCTCGCCGTTGAACGCCCTGGGCCGGTAGTCGCCCCAGGGGACGGCGGGTGACGGCTGGGCGAGCGGAATGCGCCGTGCGGCGGTGTCTCGTTCAGCCTGCCAGGCATGGATGTCGCGGACAGGGAGGGCCGAGGCGCTCCGCCACGGGCGGGAGCGCGCGGAGCGCGTCGTCGTGACCACGTGTCGAACCTATCGCGCGACCGACCGGGATGACAGCGACGTGACGAGGCGCGTCGGCCGGCTCACCGCTTCCGGTCTACTCGGCACGGAAGAGGCGCATCGAAGTGCCGGGCAGCGCGACGGTGTCGCCCGGCGCGAAGGTCGGCATGAGCTCGGAGGGCGTCTCGTCGGCGCTCGACCACAGCGAGACGTAGCTCGTCACTCCCTCCACGTCGGGAAGTGTGACCGTGGTCGGACGCTCGGTGCCGTGGACCATGAGGAGCACGCGGTTGAACCCCTCGAACTCCGGTGTGGACGCCGCCACGTACTGAAGCGTGCGGTGCGCGGGATCGGTCCACCGCTCGAGCGACATGGTCTCACCGCGCTCGTCGTACCACTCCATGACGGATGCCGAAGGCGTGCGTTCGCCGAGGCGCGCGAAGCGGCCGGGGCGCAGGGCCGGGTTCTCTCGCCGCAGCCGCAGCAGATGCCGCACGTGCGCGTACAGGTCGCGTTGCCAGGGGGCGTGCTCCCACGACAGCCAGGTGAGGACCGAGTCGTGGCAGTACGCGTTGTTGTTGCCGCGCTGCGTGCGTGCGAACTCGTCGCCCGCGGTCAGCATCGGCACGCCGGCCGACAGCAGCAGCGTGCCGAGGAGATTGCGCATCGCCTTGCGTCGCGTGGCGAGGATCCCCAGATCGTCGGTCGGCCCTTCGGCGCCGTGGTTGAAGGAGCGGTTCGTGTCGGCGCCGTCGCGGTTGTGCTCGCCGTTGCCGAAGTTGTGCTTGACGTCGTACGAGACGAGATCGCGCAGTGTGAAACCGTCGTGCGCCGTCACGAAGTTGACGCCGGCGAGCGGGCCGCGCTCGTCGGCGAACGTGTTCGCCGACCCGGCGAGCCGGTTGGCGAAGCCGCCGATGCCGACGGGCGAGGTCGAGGCGCGCCGCGCGTAGTCGACGTCGCTCAGCCAGAAGTTGCGGACGCGGTCGCGGTAGCGGTCGTTCCACTCGCTCCAGCCGTCTCCGAAGTTTCCGGTCTGCCAGCCGCCCATGCCGACGTCCCAGGGCTCTGCGATCTTCTTGACACCGGCCAGTGCGGGGTCGTCCACGATGGCGCGCAGCAGCGGGTGCTCCGGGGTGAAGGCGTGCGTCTCGTCGCGGCCGAGCGTCGCGGCGAGATCGAACCGGAACCCGTCGACCTGCACGTCGTTCGCCCAGTACCGCAGCGAGTCGAGCACCAGGCGGGCCGCGGCATCCGTCGAGGTGTCCAGCGAATTGCCGCACCCCGTGACGTCGATGTAGACCCCGTCGTCCTGCTGGCGGTAGTACGCGCGGTTGTCGATGCCGCGCAGGCTCGAGCGCGGGCCGCCGATGCCCTCTTCCGCCGTGTGGTTGTAGACGACGTCGAGGATCACCTCGAGCCCGGCCTCGTGGAGGAGCCGGACCATCCCCTTGAATTCGCGGAGGACCGCCTCGGGTCCCTGGCGGCGGGCCTCCTCGGTGGCGTACGCGCCGTGGGGCGCGAAGAAGCCGAGGGAGTTGTAGCCCCAGTAGTTCGCGAGACCGTGCTGGAGCAGCCGCGGCTCGGTCGCGAACGCGTGGACCGGCAGGAGCTCGATGCTCGTCACGCCGAGGTCCAGGAAATGCTGCACCATCGCGGGGTGAGCGAGCCCGGCATACGTGCCGCGCAGGCTCCCCGGAACATCGGGATGCCGCTTCGACAGGCCCTTGAGGTGGCCCTCGTACAGGACGGTGCGGTCCATCGGGACAGCGGGCTTGGATACGCCGCCCCAGTCGAACGATCCCTCGACGACGGCCGACCGCCAGCCGTCGTAGCCGGTGCGCTCGAGGCCGCGGGCGTACGGGTCGAGCAGGAGCGTGCCCCGGTTGAACGTGTTGCCGGCTCCCTGGGGGCCGTCGACGCGGAT
The DNA here is from genome assembly GCF_044987475.1 of Microbacterium sp. ZW CA_36. Classification (NCBI taxonomy): domain Bacteria; kingdom Bacillati; phylum Actinomycetota; class Actinomycetes; order Micrococcales; family Microbacteriaceae; genus Microbacterium; species Microbacterium sp. ZW CA_36. The sequence continues at coordinate 101,435 of NZ_JBJDRL010000003.1, read as the reverse complement.
CGCGTACCGTGTGCCCGGCCGCAGCAGCGGGGTCGAGATCTCCCACACGCCACCGCCGATCGGGGCGAGGGGCTCGGTCGCCGTGATCCAGTCGAGGTCGGTGTCGTCGAAGACGACGAGGTCGACGGCATCCGCTGCGCCCGACCACACCCGCAGGCGGCCGCCGTCGGGGAGCAGAACGACGCCCAGCCCATCGAGCTGCGGGCTGAGCAGCCCCGCGGCTGGGGGCGAGAGGACGGACTCCGGGCTGACCATGCGGACTACCATAACCATGGTCCGAGTCGGACTTGTTACGAGACCCGGTTCCGCGGTCCACGGGACTCGGAAGCACCTGCCGGGCAAGGCGATCGTGAAGGAGGCCGAGCGGTCATGAGCGACGTGCAGATCTATCTCGACCACGCCGCGACCGCACCGCTGCGTCCGGAGGCGCGCGACGCATGGCTCGATGCCGCTGCCGCGGTCGGCAACGCCTCGTCGATCCATGGCGCGGGCCAGCGCGCACGCCGCGTGCTCGAGGAGGCGCGCGAGCGCCTGGCAGCGGTGATCGAGGCCGACCCGATCGAGATCGTCTTCACATCCGGCGGCACCGAGGCCGTGAACCTGGCGGTCAAGGGCCTGTGGTGGGCGCGTCCGGCCGATGCGGATGCCGTCGTGCTGCCGGACGGCGAACACCATGCCACTCTCGACGCGGTCGAATGGCTCGAGGCGCAGGGCGCACGCCTGCGGCACGTCGGCATCGACGCCACCGCCCGCATCCGACTCGCCGAGTTCTCCGCGGCGCTGCCGGGGGCCGCGGTCGCCACGGCCATCGTCGCCAACAACGAGGCGGGGTCGATCAACGACGCCGCGGCGCTGTCCGCCGCGGCCGCTGAGGCCGGCGTGCCGCTGCACCTCGATGCGGTCGCCGCGTTCGGGCACGTGCCAGTGTCCTTCCGCGGCTGGCGCGGCGACGCACAGGGTCGCGCCGGGCTCGCGGCCCTCAGCGTCTCGGCTCACAAGATCGGCGGGCCGACGGGCGTCGGAGCGCTGGTGGTCGCCCGCGGCGCCGAACTGGCGCCGCTGCAGCACGGCGGCAGTCAGCAGCGGCGCCTGCGCGCCGGCACCCAGGACGTGGCCGGTGCGGCGGCCTTCGCCGTGGCTGCCGAAGCCGCGCGGGACGAGCGGGAAGCCGAGGCGGTGCGCCTCGGAGCGTTGCGGGATCGGCTCGTGAGCGGCATCCGTCGCAGCATCCCGGACGCCGAGATGCTCGGCCATCCCGTCGACAGGATCCCCGGCAATGCCCACGTGCTGTTCCCCGGCGCGTCGGGGGAGACCCTGCTGTTCCTGCTCGACCTCGCCGGGATCGCGGTATCCACGGGATCCGCGTGTCAGGCGGGAGTTCCCGAGCCGTCGCACGTCGTGCTCGCGATGGGGCGGACGGATGCCGAGGCGCGCCAGGTGCTGCGGTTCACGCTCGGCCGCACCACTGTCGACGGCGACATCGACGCGGTGCTCGCCGCCCTTCCCGGTGTCGTCGAGCGGGCGCGCGCGGCATCCGGGTCCCGGTCAGCTCCGGGTTCGTAGACTGGACCCATGCGAATCCTTGCGGCCATGAGCGGCGGAGTGGACTCCGCTGTCGCGGCCGCCCGTGCCGTCGAGGCGGGGCACGAGGTCGTCGGCGTGCACCTGGCGCTCTCGCGCGCCGGCGGAACGCTGCGCACCGGCAGCCGCGGATGCTGCACCATCGAGGACGCCATGGATGCGCGGCGCGCGGCCGATCGGCTCGGCATCCCGTTCTACGTGTGGGACTTCTCCGAGCGCTTCCGCGACGACGTCATCGACGACTTCGTGGCCGAGTACCGCGCCGGCCGGACGCCCAATCCGTGCATGCGGTGCAACGAGAAGATCAAGTTCGCCGCCCTGCTCGAGCGGGCGCTGGAGCTGGGATTCGACGCGGTGTGCACCGGTCACTACGCCACGCTCGTCGACGGGCCCGAAGGCCTCGAGCTGCACCGGGCCTCGGATGCGGCGAAGGACCAGTCCTACGTGCTCGGCGTGCTGAACGCGCAGCAGCTCGCCCACACCTACTTCCCGCTCGGGGCGACGCCGTCCAAGGCGCTCGTGCGGGCGGAGGCCGAGGAGCGCGGCCTCACCGTCGCGCACAAGCCCGACAGCCACGACATCTGCTTCATCCCGGACGGCGACACGCGCGGCTGGCTCGCCGACAAGGTGGGCGCCGAGCGCGGCGACATCCTGGATCGCACGGGGGCCGTCGTCGGTTCGCACGAAGGGGCTCACGCGTTCACGGTCGGCCAGCGCAGGGGCCTGCAGCTCGGCGTGCCCGCACCCGACGGCAAGCCGCGGTTCGTCCTCGAGGTGCGCCCGGTCTCCAACACGGTGGTCGTCGGCCCCAAGGAGGCCCTCGCGACCGCGGAGATCGCCGGTGAGCGCTTCTCCTGGGCCGGGCGTCCACAGGAGGCGGGCGACTTCGCCTGCCATGTGCAGATCCGCGCGCACGCCGATCCGGTGCCCGCGACCGCAACGCTGGCGGCCGGGCTGCTGACGGTGGTCCCCGAGACGCCCTTCGACGGCGTCGCCCCGGGGCAGACCGCGGTGCTGTACGACGGCACGCGGGTGATCGGCCAGTTCACCATCGACCGCACCGTGTCGGCGGTCCCCGCAGACGCATGAACGCACGCGGCGGCGGAGGCCGCCGGCCGGCCTTGTGCTGCCCGTCGAGCCTGCGTGCTGTCGGAGCCCGCTCCTAGACTGGCGTGGTGATGGATGACCTCGGTACGCCAGCCACCGCGCCGCTCGACGCGCCGACCGCCCTCGCCGCCGATGGGGGGCTGGCCGCCGATGCAGGTCTCGACGCCTCCCGAGCCGAGGCCGAGGCTCTGACCGAGCGCATCCTCGGCGCGCGCGACGCCTACTACGGCCGCAACGCCGAGCTCGTCGACGACGCGACGTACGACGGCTGGATGCACCGGCTCGAGGAGCTCGAGCGGCTCCATCCCGAGCTGCAGAGTCAGGACTCGCCGACGCAGACGGTCGGCGCGGCCGAGAGCTCGATGTTCGCGCCCGTCGAGCACGCCGAGCGGATGCTGAGCCTCGACAACGTGTTCAGCCTCGACGAGCTGCGGGAGTGGTGTCTCAAGGCCGAGGCGTCGGCCGGCCGGCGGGTGCGCTGGCTCACCGAGCTCAAGATCGACGGACTCGCGATCAGCCTGCGCTACGAGCGTGGCGTGCTGACCTCCGCCGCCACCCGCGGCGACGGCCGGATCGGCGAGGACGTGACGGTGAACGCCATCCGCGTCGCCGGCATCCCGCAGCGACTGGACGGCAGCGGGCACCCCGAGATCGTGGAGGTCCGGGGCGAGGTGTTCATCCCGGTCGCCGCGTTCGCACAGCTCAACGCTCTTCAGGCCGCCATGCGCGATCGCGCGGTCGACGAGACCCGTGCGCGCAGCCGCGCGTTCGACGAGGCTAAGGCCCGGCTGAGCGCCGAGCGGCGGTTCCCCTCGTTCGCGAACCCGCGGAACGCGGCCTCGGGAGGCCTGCGTCAGCAGCTCGACAAGAAGGACGGCCTCGAGCGCGAGGCGGGGCAGGCACGTCTGGATTCCCTCCGGCTGTTCGTCCACGGCATCGGCGCGTGGAGCCGGCCCCCGGTCGACTCCCAGAGCGAGATCTACGCGCTGCTCGCGGACTGGGGACTGCCGACGAGCCCGTACTTCCGCACCGCCGACGACATCGACGGCGTGCTGGACTTCGTCGCCCACTACGGCGAGCACCGTCATGACGTCGAGCACGAGATCGACGGCGTCGTCGTGAAGGTCGACGAGCTGGCGCTGCACGATGAGCTGGGCGCGACGAGTCGTGCTCCGCGGTGGGCGATCGCGTACAAGTACCCGCCGGAGCAGGTCAACACCAAGCTGCTCGACATCGTCGTCTCCGTCGGCCGCACCGGACGCGCGACGCCTTTCGCGGTCATGGCGCCCGCGCGCGTCGCGGGGTCCGTGGTGCGGCAGGCGACCCTGCACAATCAGGACGTCGTCCGCGCGAAGGGCGTGCTGATCGGCGACACCGTGGTGCTCCGCAAGGCGGGCGACGTCATCCCCGAGATCCTCGGTCCCGTCGTCGAGCTGCGCGACGGCACCGAGCGCGAGTTCGTGATGCCCGAGGTGTGCCCCGAGTGCGGCTCGCGACTGGCGCCGGCCAAGGAGGGCGACATCGATCTGCGCTGCCCGAACACGCGCGCCTGCCCGGCACAGGTGCGCGGCCGCGTCGAGCACATCGGCTCGCGAGGCGCGCTCGACATCGAGGCGCTGGGAGAGGTCACGGCGGCGGCGCTGACCCAGCCGTCGGTCCCGGACGTGCCGCCGCTCGAGACCGAGGCGACCCTGTTCGAGCTCACCGTCGAGCAGCTCGTGCCGATCGAGGTGGTCGTCCGCGACGCCGAGACCGGGGAACCGCGCATCGACGAGAAGAGCGGCGCCGTCGTGCGGCGCTCGCCCTTCCGCCGCAACCCGACGCAGGCCGAGAAGAAGGCCGGGCTCACCGGTGCCCAGCCTTCGGCGCAGGCGCTGACGCTCATCGATCAGCTCGAGCGAGCGAAGACCAAGGAGCTGTGGCGGTTCCTGGTCGCCCTGAACATCCGGCACGTCGGTCCCGTCGCAGCCCGTGCTCTTGCGCAGTGGTTCGGCTCGGTCGAGGCGATCCGCACCGCGTCGCGCGACGAGCTCGCGGGGGTCGAGGGCGTCGGCGGCATCATCGCCGACTCGCTCCTCGACTGGTTCGAGGTCGACTGGCACCGCGAGATCGTCGAGCGCTGGGCGGCAGCGGGCGCCCAGCTGGCCACACCGGGACACCCCGGCCCGGGCGCCGCGACCGATGCCGGGGGAGTGCTCGACGGGATCACGGTCGTCGCGACCGGATCACTCGAGGGCTACAGTCGCGAGGGGGCCCAGGAGGCCATCCTCAAGGCCGGCGGCAAGGCGGCCTCGAGCGTGTCGAAGAAGACCGACTTCGTCGCCGCAGGCCCGGGAGCGGGATCCAAGCTCGCGAAGGCGGAGGAGCTCGGCATCCGGATCCTCGACGCCGCGCAGTTCCACGTCCTGGTCACGCAGGGACCCGAGGCGCTCGACGGGGCCTCCACCGACGCCGGCTGACCCGTGCGGTCGCGGCGCGCGACTGGGATGATGGCGGCATGGCGCAGTGGCTGTACCGCATCGCTCCTTCACGGCCCGCGATGGTGAGCGATCCGACCGCCGACGAGCAGCGGATCGTCGGGGATCACTTCGCGTACCTCGTCGCGTTGCGCGATCGCGGCATCCTGATCCTCGCAGGGAGGACGCAAGAGGCGGAAGGCACGTTCGGCATCACCATCTTCGAGGCTGACGACGAAGCGGCGGCGCGCGAGATCATGCACGCCGACCCCGCCGTCGCGGCAGGCGTGTTCCTCGCGACGGTGCACCCGTACCGGATCGCGGTGGCCCGCGACGGACTGGACGAGTGAGCGTCAGGCTCCCGCGTTCAAGGTGAGGAGGCGGTCGCGGACCTGCCTGCGCAGCACCTTGCCGATGAGGGACTTCGGAAGCTCATCGACGACGTAGATCCTGCGGGGCACCTTGTACGGCGTCAGGATGCCGCGGGCGAACTCGCGCACGGCCTCGACATCGATCTCCTCACCCTGCCCGACGACGATCGCGGCGACGACCTCCTCGCCCGAGCGGTCGCTGGGCAGGCCGACGACCGCCGCGTCCTCGACCTGCGGATGCTGGCGCAGAGCGTTCTCGACCTCGGTCGGCGCGACGTTGAAGCCGCCCGTGATGATGAGCTCCTTGATCCGGTCGACGATGCGCACGAATCCCGCCTCGTCGATGGTGACGATATCGCCCGTGCGGAACCAGCCGTCGGTGAAGACCGCCTCCGTCTCCTCGGGTTTGCCGTAGTATCCGCCGAAGACCTGCGGGCCGCGCACGACGAGCTCGCCCCGCTCGCCCGCGGGCACGTCCTGCGTCGGGTCGTCGGGATCCACGACTCGGCACTCGGTGCCGGGCAGCGGCAGCCCGACCGTGCCGGGCACGCGATTGTCGGCGACCGGGTTCGCCATGAGCACCGGCGAGCACTCGCTCAGCCCGTATCCCTCGACGAGGAAGCCGCCGGAAGCCGCTTCGAACGGCACGACGAGTTCGTGCGGCAGGGCCATCGCCCCGGAGATCGCGACCTCTGTGCCGGCGAGCGACACTCCCTTCTCGCGCGCGGCCTTGAGCAGCCGATCTGCGATGGGCGGCACCAGCGGCAGGAAGGTCGCGGGATGCTTCTTGGTGACCTCCAGCACCATGTCGGGGTCGAAGCGGGGGAACAGCACCAGCCGCGCGCCCATCGACATCGCGAACGTGAGGCACAGCGTGAGCCCGTAGGCATGGAACATCGGCAGCACGGCGTAGACCACGCAGCCGTCGCCGCGCACGATCGACGGGACCCATGCCCGCGCCTGCGCGGCGTTGGCGAGCAGATTGCGGTGCGTCAGCGCCGCGCCCTTGGGTGTGCCCGTGGTTCCGCTCGTGTACTGGATGAGGGCCAGGTCATCCGTCCCGGGGCGCGGGTGGGATGCCGGCAGCGGGGCGCTGCCCACGACCTGCTCCCACGCGACCGTGCCCGACACGCGCGCGCTCAGCGCCTCCCTCGACTCGCGCGCCTTCGCGACGGGCAGCCGGAGCGCGACCCGCGTGCCGAACGGCATGGCCTTGATCACGTCGACGGAGACGAGGCTGGTCACGGCCAGGTCCGCGGGGAACTCCTGCACACTGGCCACGACCTTGGTCCACACGATCGCGTGCTTCGCACCATGATCCTCGAACTGCTTGCGGAGCTCACGCGGCGTGTACAGCGGGTTGTGCTCGATGACGACCGCCCCGAGTCGCAGGATCGCGTAGAACGCGACGATGTGCTGCGGGCAGTTCGGCAGGACGATCGCGACGGGGTCGCCCGCCTTCACGCCGAGCTCTCGGAGCCCCGCGGCCGCGCGCTCGATCTGCTCGTGCAGCGAGCGGTAGGACGTCTCGCGCCCGAAGAACTGCAGGGCAGCGGCATCCGGATAGTCGCGCGCCGACGCGTCGACGATGTCGACGAGGGAGCCTGTCACGGGCGCGAGGTCCTCCGGAACGCCTTCGGCGTAGCTGGCGATCCAGGGGCGCGGCGGGTCGTAGGTCGTCACGCGATCAGCCTACGCCGGGGCCGCCGTGGGCCAGGGGCGCGGCCCCGGTAGGCTGGAGGGGTGTCTGAAATCACCCCCGATCTCGTGCGCCATCTCGGTGTGCTCGCCCGGATCCAGCTGAGCGACGAGGAGGTCGAGCGCCTGACCGGTCAGCTCGACGCGATCGTCGACAACATCGCCAAGGTCTCCGAGGTCGCCACACCCGACGTCGCCGCCACCAGCCACCCGATCCCGCTCGAGAACGTGTTCCGGCAGGACGTTCCGGGAGACCTGCTGACGCCCGCGCAGGTGCTGCAGAACGCGCCCGATGCCGCAGACGGCCGGTTCCGCGTGACAGCCATCCTCGGCGAAGAGCAGTAAGGGGCCCCACTGTGACCGATCTCACGAAGCTGAGCGCCGCCGCGCTCGCAGACAAGCTCGCCGCCCGCGAGGTGTCCAGCGTCGAGGCGACGCAGGCGCACCTCGACCGCATCGCGGCGGTGGATGCCGACGTCCACGCCTTCCTCCACGTCAACGAGCACGCGCTCGACGCGGCGGCCGACATCGACCGCCGCCGTGCGGCCGGTGAGGATCTCGGCCCGCTCGCCGGCGTGCCGCTCGCCATCAAGGACGTCCTGGTGACGACGGACATGCCGTCGACGAGCGGCTCGAAGATCCTCGAGGGATACATGTCGCCCTACGACGCGACCGTCGTCGCGCGCTCCCGCGCAGCCGGCCTCGTCTCGCTCGGCAAGACCAACATGGACGAGTTCGCCATGGGATCGTCGACCGAGCACTCGGCGTACGGTCCGACCCGCAACCCGTGGGATCTCACCCGCATCCCCGGCGGCTCGGGCGGCGGTTCGGCGGCCGCGGTCGCCGCGTTCGAGGCGCCCCTCGCGCTCGGATCCGACACCGGCGGCTCGATCCGCCAGCCCGCGCACGTGACCGGGACGGTGGGCATCAAGCCCACCTACGGCGGCGTCAGCCGCTACGGCGCGATCGCTCTCGCCTCGAGCCTCGACCAGGTCGGTCCCGTGACCAGGACCGTGCTCGACGCCGGGCTGCTGCACGACGTGATCGGCGGACACGACCCGCACGACTCGACCTCGCTCGCCCACGACTGGCCGTCGTTCGCCGGCGCCGCCCGCGAGGGCGTCACCGGTCAGGTGCTCAAGGGCCTCAAGGTGGGCGTGATCCGCGAGCTGCCCGACAGCGGCTTCCAGGCCGGCGTGTCGGAGTCGTTCCGCGCCGCGCTGGCGGCGATGGAGGCACAGGGCGCCGAGATCGTCGAGATCAGCGCACCGCACTTCGAGTACGGTGTCGCGGCGTACTACCTGATCCTCCCGGCGGAGGCATCCAGCAACCTCGCGAAGTTCGACTCCGTGCGCTTCGGCCTGCGTGTCGACGTGCCGGGCGGCACCGTCGAGGACGTCATGGCGAAGACCCGCGACGCCGGCTTCGGCGACGAGGTGAAGCGCCGCATCATCCTGGGCACCTACGCGCTGTCGGCGGGGTACTACGACGCCTATTACGGTTCGGCTCAGAAGGTGCGCACCCTCATCCAGCGCGATTTCGCCGAGGCGTTCGCGCAGGTCGACGTCATCGCGACGCCGTCGGCGCCGACCACGGCGTTCCGGCTGGGGGAGAAGATCGACGACCCGCTGCAGATGTACCTCAACGACGTGACGACGATCCCGGCGAACCTCGCCGGTGTCCCGGGCATCTCGATCCCTTCGGGGCTCGCATCCGAGGACGGTCTTCCCGTCGGCATCCAGTTCCTCGCGCCGGCGCACGAGGACGCGCGGCTGTACCGCGTGGGTGCGGCGCTCGAAGCCCTGCTCGTCGACTCGTGGGGCGGACCGCTCCTGGACAGGGCGCCGGTGCTCGGCGCGAACGGAGGCGTCCGCTGATGGCGAAGGACAAGCTGATGGACTTCGACAAGGCGCTCGAGCTGTTCGAGCCGGTGCTCGGGTTCGAGGTGCACGTCGAGCTGAACACCGAGACCAAGATGTTCTCGGCGGCAGCGAACCCCGCGAACTCCGCGAACCACAGCGCCGAGCCGAACACGCTCGTGGCACCGGTCGACATGGGCCTACCGGGCGCGCTCCCGGTGGTCAACGAGACCGCGGTGCGCTACTCGATCAGCCTGGGTCTCGCACTCGGCTGCTCGATCGCCCCGTCGAGCCGGTTCGCCCGGAAGAACTACTTCTATCCCGACCTCGGCAAGAACTACCAGATCTCGCAGTACGACGAGCCGATCGCCTTCGAAGGATCCGTCGACATCGAGCTCGCCGACGGCGAGATCATCACGGTGCCCATCGAGCGTGCGCACATGGAAGAGGACGCCGGCAAGCTGACGCACGTCGGCGGCTCCACCGGCCGCATCCAGGGCGCTGAGTACTCGCTCGTCGACTACAACCGTGCGGGTGTCCCGCTCGTCGAGATCGTCACCAAGCCGATCTTCGGGGCGGAGCACCGTGCCCCCGAGATCGCGAAGGCCTACGTCGCGACGATCCGCGACATCGTGATCTCGCTGGGCATCTCGGAGGCGCGCATGGAGCGCGGCAACCTCCGCTGTGACGCGAACGTCTCATTGCGCCCCCGCGGCCAGGAGAAGCTCGGCACGCGCACCGAGACGAAGAACGTCAACTCGATGCGGTCGGTGGAGCGCGCCGTGCGCTACGAGATCCAGCGCCAGGCCGCGATCCTCGCGGCGGGCGGCACGATCACCCAGGAGACCCGGCACTGGCACGAGGACACCGGCACCACGTCGCCCGGTCGTCCGAAGTCGGATGCCGATGATTACCGCTACTTCCCGGAGCCCGACCTGCTTCCGGTCGCGCCTCCGGTCGAGCTGATCGAAGAGCTCCGCGCGGCGCTTCCCGAGCCGCCTGCCGCACGCCGTCGTCGTCTGAAGACCGAGTGGGGCTTCACCGACCTCGAGTTCCAGGACGCGGCGAACAGCGGCATCCTGCCCGAGATCGAGGCGACTGTCGCAGCCGGCGCGTCGCCGGCGACCGCTCGCAAGTGGTGGACCGGCGAGATCGCCCGCATCGCCAAGGTGCAGGGACGTGAGGCGTCCGAGCTGGCGACTCCCGCCGACGTCGCTGCGCTCCAGGCGCTCGTCGATGCCGGCACGCTCACCGACAAGCTCGCGCGCCAGGTGCTCGAGGGCGTCATCGCCGGCGAGGGCTCCCCGCAGGAGGTCGTCGATGCCCGCGGGCTCGCCGTGGTCTCGGACGACGGCGCCCTCATCGCAGCGATCGACGAGGCGCTCGCCTCGCAGCCCGACGTGCTCGCGAAGATCCGCGACGGCAAGGTGCAGGCGGCGGGGGCGGTCATCGGCGCCGTCATGAAGGCGATGAAGGGACAGGCGGATGCCGCACGCGTGCGTGAGCTCGTCCTCGAACGTGCGAGTGCGACCGGCTCGTAGGCGCTGATCCGGGTGCATGCACCTGATCGGACCTGAGAGGGCGGACCCGGGCGGGTCCGCCCTCTCGTGTCGATGTCGGCGGCTGCTGCGAGAATGGACGACATGGGGCGTGGTGACGGATCCGGGCGTCTCGTCTCGCCCGAGAACGCTGACGACACCGGCGCCGGCATCCTGCATGTCGACATGGATGCGTTCTACGCGTCGGTCGAGCAACTCGACGACCCTTCGCTGCGGGGCAAGGCGATCATCATCGGCGCCCCCGAGAGCCGGTCCGTCGTGTCCAGCGCCTCGTACGAGGCGCGTCGCTTCGGCGTGCGATCGGCGATGCCGGTCGGCCAGGCGCTCCGGCTGTGCCCGACGGCGATCGTCGTCCCTCCCCATTTCGAGCGGTACGTCGAGATGTCGTCGCAGGTGATGCGGATCTTCCGCGACGTCACGCCGCTCGTCGAGCCGCTGTCGATCGACGAGGCGTTCCTCGACGTGCGCGGGGCGCGCCGACTGTGGGGGAGCCCCGGGCGGATCGCGCACATGCTCCGCCAGCGAGTGCTCGATGAGACGGGGCTCACCTGCAGCATCGGAGCCGCCGCGACGAAGCACGTCGCGAAGATGGCCTCCACCATCAGCAAGCCCGACGGGCTCCTCATCATCGCGGAGGCCGACACGGCGGCGTTCCTCGCCCCGAGGTCGGTGCGCGCGCTGTGGGGCGTCGGTCCGAAGGCCTCGGAGGCGCTCGAGAACCGTGGCATCCGCACCATCGCCGACGTGCTCGAGGCACCTCGCGATCTCCTCGATCGTGCGCTGGGCCCCGCGATGGGCGACCGCGTGTGGCATTTGGCGCGAGGCATCGATGCCCGCGAGGTGGACACCCGCCGCGTCGAGAAGAGCGTGGGCCACGAGGAGACGTTCCACGACGACATCGCAGACACGGCGATCCTGCGCTCCGAGCTGCGCCGTCTGGCCGACCGGGTGGGCGCGCGGCTGCGTGGCAACGGCTGGGAGGCGTCGACCGTGGCGATCAAGGTGCGCTTCGCCGACTTCACGACGATCTCCCGCTCCCAGACGCTCATGGAGCCGACGGCCGTGGGCCAGCGGATCGGGGACGCCGCCCTCGAGCTCTTCGGCTCGCTCGAGCGCGCGCTCCCCGTGCGGCTGATCGGCGTTCGCGCGGAGAAGCTGCGCGCCTCCGGCGCCGCCGCGCCGACGCTGTGGGACGACGACGAGGGATGGCGGCGCATCGAGGATGCTCTCGACGGGGCGACGGCGAAGTTCGGCCGTGGTGCCGTCACACGCGCCACGCTGCTCGGCACGCGCGGCGGCGGCACCATCCCGACGAGTCCGCCCGCGCCGCGCCTGGACCAGGGCTGACGCCGCCGAAATCGGTTCGGCACGCCGAGACTGCCTGTGTTGTCGCAGCGGGTGTGCCGGGACGCCTGGGCCCGCTACCGTTGACCCATGCCCAACATCGCACTCGAACTCGGCAAGCAGTCCGCCTCTTTCGGCGTGAAGAGCGCATACGGGGAGCAGCAGGACGTCGACGGCGTCCGCATCATCCCGGTCGCACTGACGTGGTCCGGCTTCGGCGGCGGCTCCGACGAGGCCGGCAACGGCGGCGGCGGAGGGGGCGGCTGGGCGATCCCCGTCGGCGCCTACATCCGCCGTGGGGATGACCTTCGCTTCGAGCCGAACCTCATCGCGCTGCTGGCCGTCGCGGTCCCGTTCGTCTTCTTCGCCGGCCGCGCGCTCAGCCGTGTCATCCGCACCATCAAGAAGTAGCACGGACGCGGTCGGCAACTCGCTCGCGATCGCGGTCGACCGGATCAACGAGGCGATCGCGGCGGTATCGGCATCCAATCCCGTCGTCCTCATCGACGGTCGCAGCGGTGCCGGCAAGTCCTCATTGGCACGCGCGCTCGTCGCGCGGTGGCCGCTGCGAGGGCGTGTGCAGGTCGTCGCGCTCGATTCGCTGTACCCGGGCTGGGACGGTCTGGACGACGGCGTCGAGCTGGCGCGGGAGCTGATCCTGACACCCCATGCGCGAGGTCTCTTGGGCGTCTGGCAGCGCTGGGACTGGACCGTCGGAGAGCCGGCTGAGGCGCACGCGGTCGATCCGTCGCTGCCGCTCATCGTCGAGGGTGCTGGACTGCTGACGCCGGCGACAGCACGGCTCGGTGACGTGCGGGTGTGGCTCGAATCGCCCGCGGCGTCACGCAAGCAGCGTGCGCTCGCCCGCGACGGCGACGCCTACCGTCCGCACTGGGATCGCTGGGCGCGCCAGGAGCAGCGGCACGTCGCACGCGATGATCCCATGCGCCTGGCCACCCTCGTCTTCCCCGTGCCCTGAGGCCGGTCAGTCAGCCGTCGGTGTCGAGGGCGTTGACGAGGCCGTCCAGCCGGTAGCCGATCCAGTCGTAGATGCCGAAGCGCGGATCGGTGGCGTCGTGATCGTCCTCGTCCACCACTCCGAGACGCGTGGCGAGGACCAGCCGGACCGCCGCGAGAGTGCGCAGCCACGCGCGTGCCGTGGCAGCTTCGAGCCGGATCTCGACCTGTTCGAGCAGCGCCGGGTCTTCGGGATCCTCGGGGATCGTCGCCGCCTCCTGGAGCGACGCGAGGACGTCGGATGCGTCGGCGGCGCGCCGGTCGAGCAGATCGGACTGCGTGAGTGCGCGGAATTCCCTGGCGGCGTCGTCATCGTCGGAGTAGGCGGAGGGCACGAGCCGCTCGAGAGCGGGATCGCCGTCCTCGGGAGCGGAATCACGCAGCAGCTCGGCGAACTGACCCACCAGGCCGGCGAGATGCGCGGCCTCCAGACGGGTGATCTCGATCACCACGACACGATCGCTCATGCGGGCTCCTGCCGAACGGTCGCCCACAGGCCGTAGTCGTGCATCGCCTGAGCGTGCAGCTCCATCTGCTCCCGCGGCCCCTGCGCGACGACCGCGTGGCCCTCGTTGTGCACGGCGAGCATGAGGCGCTCCGCCTCGGCGCGCGCGAGCCCGAAGTACTCGCGGAAGACGTGTGTGACATAGCTCATCAGGTTGACCGGGTCGTCCCAGACGACGGTCTGCCAGGGGCGCGCCGGGTCGACGTGGGCTGCGAGATCGACGTCGTGATCGGTGGAGGGGAGGGCGACGGGTGTCATCACGCCCACCCCAGCTCGTGCAGACGGTCGTCGTCGATCCCGTAGAAGTGGGCTATCTCGTGCACGAGAGTCGTGTGCACCTCATCACGCAGCTCGTCCTCGTCGTCGCAGACTGCCAGATGCGGCTCGCGGTAGACGATGATGCGGTCCGGCAGCTCGCCGACTCCGTACCGCTCTCGCTCGGTCAGCGCCCAGCCGTCGTAGAGCCCGAGCAGATCGAGGCTGCCGTCCTCGGGGCGGTCCTCGACGACGAAGACGACGTTGTCGAGGCCCTCCACCATGTCGTCGGGGAGTGCATCCAGCTCATCGGTCACGAGTAGCTCGAAGGTCGCGGCATCCATCTCCATCATGATGCCCCGCCTCGACGCGAATGGGGCGCGGATACGCGCCCCATTCGACCGGAATCGGGGTGAGTAACGGGACTCGAACCCGCGACATCCGGCACCACAAGCCAGCGCTCTACCAACTGAGCTATACCCACCATGTCTCCCGCCTGAGCGGGCAACCAGACGATTCTCTCACACCTCTGGGGCAAACGACGACACGACGGCAGCGGCTGCGGCGCGCGCGCCGTCGCTCGTCGGACCGGGCTCGGGAACGAAGACCGCCTGGCGGTAATACGCGAGTTCTCGGATGGATTCGAGGATGTCGGCGAGCGCCCTGTGGCCGCCGTCCTTCGCCGGAGCGTGGATGTACGCGCGGGGGTACCACCGCCGCGCGAGCTCCTTGATGCTCGACACGTCGACGTTCCGGTAGTGCAGCCAGCGGTCGACGCGCGGCATGTACTTGGCGAGGAACATGCGGTCGGTGCCGATGGTGTTCCCCGCCAGCGGCGCCCTTCCCTCGAGCGGGACGAAGCGCTGGATGTACTCCAGAACCTGGAACTCGGCATCCGCCAGGCTCACGCCGTGCGGGATCTCGTCCAGCAGCCCCGACGAACGATGCATGTTCGTCACGAATTCGTTCATGTTCGCCATCGCCGAATCGTCCGGCTTGATCACGACGTCGAAGCCCGCATCGAGCGGTCGCAGCTCGAAATCGGTGACGACGACGGCGATCTCCACCAGTTCGTCGACGCCGAGATCGAGCCCGGTCATCTCGCAGTCGATCCACACCAGACGGTCGTTCTCGGATGCACCCACCATGTGCTCCATCCTTATCGCATGTCCAGACATCCCACGGGCCCGGACCCGAGTTCCGGCTCCCACGCCGGACCCGTTGCCCCTCCGGGAGGATTCGAACCCCCGACCTTGCGGGTAGAAACCGCTCGCTCTGTCCCCTGAGCTACGGAGGGAAAGGTATTTCCACACTACCGGGTCGCACCACGCCGTCGCGGACGCTGGTGGATCGAGCCGCCTCGGCGTAGCGTCGGCATCGGAGGCATCGAAAGGAGTTCACAATGAGCACCACAGAGACGCACCACCCGCTCTGGGTCGCCTACGGCGCATCAGGTGTGGCCGGCAGCATCCGCAAGGACGACGACGGCTACACGGTGACGATGGCCGGGGCCGATCACTCGGCGGGCACATATCCGACCATGGAGATCGCGAAGAGCGCGCTGCATTCGCGGATGGCCCCGGGAAGCGACTGGCCGCTGTTCCGCGAGCACTGAGCACGGTTCTCGGAGCACCGTCCCGCTCCGGCTCGCGAGGGTCAGGCGGCTTGCTCCGCCACCGCCGCGGGGCGCCGGCCGGTGTCGAGCAGGGGCAGTGCGAGGTGCACGAGCGGGCCGATCAGCACGGCGAAGAGCACCGTCCCGATGCCGACTGTGCCGCCGAGCAGCCAGCCGATGAGCAGAACGGACAGCTCCACGAGCGCGCGGCAGAGCCAGATCGGCCAGCCCAGTCGCGCGTTCATGCCGGTCATGAGCCCATCGCGCGGGCCCGGACCGAAACGGGCACCGATGTAGAGACCTGAGGCGATCGCGACGAGCAGGATGCCGCCCAGCAGCGTCGCGAGTTGCGCGGCGAATCCGGTCACGGGCGGGACGACGCCGATCACGAGCTGCATGCTGGTGCCCACGAGCAGGATGTTCGCGACGGTTCCGATACCGGGCTTCTGGCGCAGCGGGATCCACAGCAGCAGCACGAAGAAGCCCACGATGTTGGTGATCCAGCCGATGCCGACCCCCGTTCGCACCGACAGCCCCTGCGCGAACACGGTCCACGGGTCGACGCCCAGTCCCGCCTGCACGGTGAGGGCGCAGCCTGCTCCGTAGAGGAACAGGCCGACGAGCAGCTGGAGGACGCGGCGGGGCATGGCTCCATCCAATCTCATGATTGGCATGTGTCATGCAGTCCAATGTGACTACGCTGGCCCCATGGATTCTCGGGTCTCAGCGCGCGCCCTGGCGGCATCTCTCGGCGGATGGCGCACGAGAGAGCCCGCGTACGAGGCGTTGGCAGACGGCATCCGCCTGCTGTGCCTCGACAACCGGCTCGCGCCGCGCACGGCGCTTCCTGCCGAACGGGAGTTGGCGAGTGCGCTCCATGTCAGTCGCAGCACCGTCGCGGCCGCGTATCGCAGTCTCCGCGACACCGCCCACATAGCCAGCCTGCGGGGATCGGGCAGCGTCACCCTGCCCCTCGGACGCCGCGATCCGGGCCGCGTCGACGCGGTGGACGGCATGATCGATCTGCAGCAGGCCAGCCCACCCGCGTGGCCCGGGCTGGCGGGCATCATGGCGGAGACAGCGGCGAGCGCCTCGTCCCTGGTGTCGCGCGTCGGATACGACGTGCTCGGACGTATCGAGCTCCGCGAGGCCATCGCACGCCGCTACACGGACCGCGGCGTACCGACGCACCCGGATGAAGTGCTGGTGACGACGGGTGCGCAGAGCGCGATCCATCTCGTCTCGTCGGTGCTCATCGGGCGGGGCGATCGGGTGCTCGTGGAGACGCCGACCTATCCGCACGCGGCGGACGCGATCCGACGCGGAGGCGCGCGGCTCGTCGGGATCCCGGTGACGACGGGTGACGGATGGGACGTCGACCGCGCAGAGCAGGCGTTCGCGCGCACGCTCCCCGTCATGGCCTACCTCATGCCCGACTTCCAGAATCCGACCGGGCGCAGCATGACCACCCAGGAACGGCAGGCGATGCTCGTCGCGGGCGAGCGCTCGGGCTCCGTGCTGGTGCTCGACGAGACGACGGCCGATCTCGACATCGATCGCGGGCCTCTGATGCCGGGATTCGAGCCTTCGGAGCCCGGGACGGTCGTGCGCCTGGGATCGCTCGGCAAGACGGTGTGGGGCGGGCTGCGGCTCGGCTGGGTGCGCGCCGACGGCGAGCTCATCCGCAGGCTCGTGGCGGCGCGGCCGGCGCACGATCTGGGGACGCCGGAGTTCGAGCAGGCGATCGCGACCCGCCTCCTGAGCCGCTTCGACGAGATCGTGACGCAGCGCTCGCAGCTGCTGCGATCCGGGCGCGACGCGCTCGTGGCCGCGCTGCACGCGGCCGTGCCGTCGTGGGACATCCCCGCCGTCCACGGGGGAGTGTCGCTGTGGATCGAACTCGGTGCGCCGCTCAGCTCGGCACTGGTCATGCAGGCACGCTCCCGCGGCCTGCTCCTCAGCGCCGGGCCGCGATTCTCGGTCGAGGGTGGCCATGAACGTCACCTGCGGGTGCCCTTCACCGCCCCGCCGGACGAGATGGTGCGCGCCTCGCACGTGCTCGCCGAGGCATGGGGTTCAGTGCGGGCCGGCGCCCCGTCGTCGATCGCGGAGGGAGCCGACGCGGTCGTCTGAGCAGCCCCCGCCGTACGGACTGCTCATCGCGCGAATCGCAGGCACTCCACCGCGTCGTCGGCGCTCCAGAAGTCCCCGAGGTCTCGAAACGCGTGGGAGGGCGCGTGAAAGCGGCGTGCTCGGAACCGGCTGCCGCCCGGATGCGGAACCTCCTGCAGGTGGCCGATGACCACGCCCGCGTGATCCAGCACGCGCCAGAGTGCGGGTGCGGCAGCGACGAGATGCACGCGCGGGTTCGAAGAGAGACGAGGTGCGAGGGATGATCCAGCTTCGATGACGGTCGACATGATTCCTCCTTCGACTCGAACATATCTACGGGTTCCGACATTCCTGGCGCCACCGGATTCCGGCGATTCCTCCCCAGACGCCCGCCGGCGCGGGCTCTCCCCAGATCGTCGCTCGCTCGTGCTGCGCGCCGACGCGCCCGACCAGGCTGGAACCACCGCCGGCGTCTTCGGGCACGGGGCGCCGGCGGTACCCAAGCGGGGAGATTCCCCGGCCTGAGAGACGGGATACGAGATGAGCGACAGAGGCGACACGATCACGATCACCGGGAATGTGGCCACACCACCTGAGCTGAAGCGGACGCCGGCGGGTGTGGTGATCACGACGTTCCGCGTCGCGAGGACCCTGAGGCGCTACGACCGTGATACCGGCGTGTGGTCGGACGTGGGCACGAACTTCTATACGGTGTCGGCGTACCGCACGCTCGCGGAGCACGCCCACCACTCGCTCCACAAGGGCGACCGAGTCATCCTGACCGGCCACCTGCGCGTGCGCGACTGGGACAACGGCACCCGCAAGGGGACGGCGGTGGAGATCGATGCCGATGCGATCGGCCACGATCTCCGGTGGGGGACGACCACATTCGTGAAGAACTCGCGGGGCGCGACGATCGATGCCGCACGCGGCCCGGCGCAGGGGGCGGAGGAGGACGCGTGGGCGGCGCCCGGCGTCGACTCCGCTTCGTCGGGCACCGAGGGGCAGGACGCGCATCCTGCGCTCGTCGGGGCAGGATCCGCTTCCCCTTCGGCGGCCGACGGCGACGAGACACCCTTCTGACGCGTTCAGCCTGCGCGAGGCGGGCGGCCCTAAACTCTCCCCGTGGCCCGAGACCTCCCGCCCCGCGCTCGCTTCGAAGCCCGGCACCGTCCCGTCGCAGCGGCGATCGCGGCGACGCTGCTCGCCGCGGCACTGACGGCATGCGCCCCGGACGCCGTTCCCGACCCGTCGTCGTCGTCGCCGACCGTCACCGCGACGACAGCTCAGCCCAGCCCGAGTCCGACGCCGACGAGCCCGCCCGAGCCGACGTTCGTGGTGGACGGTGCGGCGGCCGACAACCTGCCGCTGTTCTCGTCGGTGACGGCCGCCGTCTGGGCGTCCGAGGGCCGAGTGGCCGGACGCGCCTACGTGGACGCACTTGCGGCCGCCGGCTTCGACAAGGCGGCGATGCAGGTGACCGACGACGAGACGACGGTGGGCAACCCCGCCGAGAGCATTCAGTTCGCGGTGCGGTGGGGCGACGAATGCCTCGTCGGTCAGGTGGGCCCGGCGACCGGAGACCCGGTCACGGTGGTGGTGCCGGTTCTCGCAGAAGGAACCTGCCTCGTCGGCCAGACACGACCCATCGACTGGTGACGCCCGCCCTCGGGGAGGACGCACCGGACGGCGACGATCCGGCGTCCGCGGGTTCGGACCGGGAGTCCGCCCGCCGAGAGGCCGGTAGGCTGGGACGCTGACGTCTGAAGTCCGAGGAGAGCAGAAACCCGCATGGCTGAGTACATCTACTCCATGGTCCGCGCCCGTAAGGCCGTCGGCGACAAGCTGATCCTGGATGACGTCACGATGGCGTTCCTTCCCGGCGCGAAGATCGGCATGGTCGGTCCGAACGGCGCCGGAAAGTCCACGATCCTCAAGATCATGGCCGGCCTCGACACGCCGTCGAACGGCGAGGCGAAGCTGAGCCCCGGCTTCAGCGTGGGCATCCTCATGCAGGAGCCCGAGCTCGATGAGACGAAGACCGTGCTGGAGAACATCCAGGACGGCATCGCGATCAAGGCGAAGGTCGACCGCTTCAACGAGATCTCCGGCCTGATGGCCGACCCCGATGCCGACTTCGATGCGCTCCTGGCCGAGATGGGCGTGCTGCAGGAGGAGATCGACGCCGCCGACGCGTGGGACCTCGACTCCCAGCTCGAGCAGGCGATGGATGCTCTGCGCACCCCCCCGGGTGACGCTGAGATCGGCCCCCTGTCGGGCGGCGAGAAGCGCCGCGTCGCGCTCACCAAGCTGCTGCTCCAGAAGCCCGACCTGCTGCTGCTCGACGAGCCCACCAACCACCTCGACGCCGAGAGCGTGCTGTGGCTGGAGCAGCACCTCCAGAAGTACCCCGGCGCCGTCATCGCGATCACCCACGATCGGTACTTCCTGGACAACGTCGCCGAGTGGATCGCCGAGGTCGACCGCGGCCGTCTGATCGGCTACGAGGGCAACTACTCGACGTACCTCGAGAAGAAGGGCGAGCGTCTCGCGATCCAGGGCAAGAAGGACGCGAAGCTCGCCAAGCGTCTCGCCGAGGAATTGGACTGGGTGCGCTCGAACGCGAAGGGGCGCCAGGCCAAGTCCAAGGCGCGCCTGGCGCGCTACGAGGAGATGGCGGCCGAGGCCGACCGCACGCGGAAGCTCGACTTCGAGGAGATCTCGATCCCGCCCGGGCCGCGCCTGGGCAGCATCGTCATCGAGGCGAAGAAGCTCCAGAAGGGCTTCGACGGCCGCTCGCTCATCGACGGGCTGAGCTTCAGCCTGCCGCCCAACGGCATCGTCGGCGTCATCGGCCCGAACGGCGTGGGAAAGACGACCCTGTTCAAGACGATCGTCGGCCTCGAGCCGCTCGACGGCGGAGACCTCAAGATCGGCGAGACGGTCAAGATCAGCTACGTCGACCAGTCTCGCTCGAACATCGACCCCAGCAAGACGCTGTGGGAGGTCGTGTCGGACGGGCTCGACATCATCACGGTCGGCAAGACCGAGATCCCGTCCCGCGCCTACGTGTCGAAGTTCGGCTTCAAGGGTCCCGACCAGCAGAAGAAGGCCGGCGTGCTGTCGGGCGGTGAGCGCAACCGCCTGAACCTCGCCCTGACGCTCAAAGAGGGCGGAAACCTCCTGCTCCTCGACGAGCCGACCAACGACCTCGACGTCGAGACCCTGCAGTCGCTCGAGAACGCGCTGCTCGAGTTCCCCGGCTGCGCCGTGGTCATCACGCACGACAGGTGGTTCCTCGACCGCATCGCGACGCACATCCTCGCCTACGAGGGCACCGACGAGGACCCCGACAAGTGGTACTGGTTCGAGGGCAACTTCGAGGCGTACGAGGAGAACAAGATCGAGCGCCTGGGTGCGGATGCCGCGCGTCCGCACCGCACCGCCTACCGCAAGCTCACGCGTGACTGACACCCGCGACGCGGCGGCTGCGCTCGACGGAGGCGGCCGCCGCCTGCACATCCCCATCCATCTGCGGTGGGGCGACCTCGACGCGTTCAACCACGTCAACAACACCTCCATGCTGAAGCTCCTCGAAGAGGCGCGCGTGCGGGCGTTCTGGCTCCCGGAGCCGGGGGAGGACGCGCCCGACACCGCTGTGCTCGACTCCAGCATCTTCAGCGGCATGCTGACGCTCATCGCCCGCCAGGAGATCGAATACCTGGCGCCGGTGCCGTATCAGCGGCATCCGCTCGACGTGCAGATGTGGTTCGGCAAGCTCGGCGGCTCGAGCATCGAGGTCTGTTACGAGGTGCGAAGCCCCGTCGAGACGGGCGTCGATGGCCAGACCCTCTACGCGCGGGCCACGACGGTGATCGTGAAGGTGGACGCCGCTTCCGGCCGCCCCCTCCGGCTCAGTCCCGAGGAGCGGGCCGCCTGGCGGCCGTACATCGGCGAGCCGATCGTCTACGCCCACCGGCACTGACACCACGCCCGGCTGTCGATCAGCCGGTGGCCCCGGCCTCGTCGGGGACGCGGACCATGATCTCCTGCGCGACGCTCGCGAGCAGCGTGCCGTCAGCGGCGTAGATGCGTCCGGTCGCCAGGCCGCGGCCGCCGCGAGCGCTCGGCGACTCCTGGACGTACAGCATCCATTCGTCCACACGGCCGAATCGGTGCCACCACATCGCATGATCGAGGCTGGCGACCTTGAGCCCGGGTGTCGCCCACGAGACGCCGTGCGCGCGGAGGATCGACTCCTGGATCGTCAGGTCGCTCAGGTAGGCGAGCGCCGCCCGGTGGGTCGCGGGGTTGTCGGGGATCTGTCGTCGCACGCGCATCCAGACCGCCTGCCGCGGGGCGCGCTCGGGGTCCGCCGCGACGTAGATGGGCGCGGGGATGTGGCGGAGGTCGACCGGCCGGTCGGTGAACAGACGCTTCGACATCGGGTGCAGGCCCTGAAGGTGCGATTCGACATCCGGAAGATCGTCGGGTGCCGGCAGGCCGTCGGGCATCGGCTCGTGGTGGTCGAGGCCCGGATCCTCATCCTGGAACGAGGCGATCATCGAGAAGATCGGCACACCCTCCTGGTACGCCTGGGTGCGCCTCGTCGAGAAGGAGCGCCCGTCGTGGATGCGGTCGACCGAGAAGGTGATGCCCTTCGTCGAGTCGCCGGGGCGGAGGAAGTACCCGTGCATGGAGTGCACGATCCGCTCATCGGGGATCGTCCGCGACGCCGCGACGATCGACTGCGCCAGCACCTGGCCGCCGTACACCCGGCCGAGGGGCATCGACTGCGACTGCCCGGTGAAGATGTCCTCGGTGGTGCGGGCATCCGAGGCGCTCAAGTCGATCACCGACAGCATCGACGCGACCGGATCGGTCTCGGGCGCAGCCTCGGCGTTCGGCTCGGCTTCCACGGTGCTCCTCTCCGGGGCGGCCACCGCCCGCAGGTCCGGTTGGTAGCTTAGAAGACGATGTCTCCGCGCCTGTTGCTCGCCGACCCCGATTCCGCGGCCGACGCCCTCACGTTCGCCGCCCGCGCTGCGCGCTTCACGGTCGAGGGGGTGCGGCTGCAGGCCTCCGGCGGCGTGCTCGCGATGACGGCCGCGCCGCTGGCACCTCGCGGGTTCGGCGACCCGACGCCCACGGTGCTGGCTCTGCGCACCCTCGCGGCAGATCCCGAGTTGGTGTGCGACCTCGTGGTCGATGCGTCCGCGCTGTCCGCATCTCCTGACGATGCGCGGGCGCTGGCGCTTCCCGAGACGGCCCTGTCGCCGGCGTGGGCCGGCATCACGCCACCACGCAGCGGTTGGGATGCCCGGCCGGGCATCGACGCCTCGACCCTTGCGGCGAAGGCCCAGGGCGGCATCGCCCGCGTCGCCGACGCAGTCCCGACGGATGCCGGGGAGGACGTCGTGCGGACGGTGCGCGCAGCGGTGTGGGGGGCACCCGACGATGAACTCGGCGGGCTGCCGCTCGGCGTCGCCTTCGCGGCGCTGAGCCTCGGGTTCATCAGCGGCGGCGAGACCGCGCGGGTGTTCGCGACAGGCCCGTGGACGCGCGTGAGCCTGACGCGGGGGCACGTGCTCGTGCGCGGACCCGTGGCTACCGGCCTCACGCCCGTGCGCCGGACGGGTCCGGCCGCGAGCTGAGGACGACCGCCCGGTCAGCCCCGGGCGCCTGAATCAGCCCGTGGGGCGTCAGACCGCCGCCGCGGCCGCCCGGCCGGCGACGCGTCCCGAGAAGAGGCATCCTCCGAGGAACGTGCCCTCCAGGGCGCGGTAGCCGTGCACGCCGCCGCCGCCGAACCCGCTCGCCTCGCCCGCGGCGTACAGCCCGGGGACGGGTTCGCCGCCGGCGCCGAGCGCCCGGGCGGACAGGTCGGTCTCGATGCCGCCCAGGGATTTGCGCGTGAGCACGTGCAGCTTGACCGCGATGAGCGGCCCCGACTTGGGGTCGAGGATCCGATGGGGGTTCGCCGTGCGGATGAGCCGGTCGCCGCGGAAGGCCCGTGCCGAGCGCAGCATGGCGATCTGCGCGTCCTTGGTGAAGTCGTTGGCCATCTCTCGGTCGCGTGCCTCGACCTCGAGCCGTACGCGATCGGCGTCGAGGGCGTCACCACCGGGGAGAGCCTGCATCCCCGCGATGAGATCGTCGAGGGTGTTGCGCACGACGAAGTCGGCGCCGTGGTCCATGAACGCCTGCACGGGGCCGGACGCACCCTTGCCGAGGCGGGACGTGGCGAGCAGCCGCACGTCCTTGCCGGTGAGATCCGGGTTCTGCTCGCTGCCGGAGAGCGTGAACTCCTTCTCGATGATCTGCTGCGACAGCACGAACCATGAGTGGTCGTAGCCTGTGGCGCGCAGGTGCGCGAGGGTGCCGAGGGTGTCGAATCCCGGGAAGAGCGGGACGGGCAGGCGGTTGCCCGTCGCGTCGAGCCAGATCGACGACGGGCCGGGGAGGATGCGGATGCCGTGATCCGGCCACACCGGGTCCCAGTTCTGGATGCCCTCGACGTAATGCCACATGCGGTCGCCGTTGATGAGGCGGGCGCCCGCGGCCTCGCTGACCGGCTGCAACGAGCCGTCGACGTACGCGGGGACACCGGTCAGCATGGTGGCCGGGGGAGTGCCCAGCCGCTCCGGCCACCATCTGCGCACCAGCTCGTGGTTGCCGCCGATGCCGCCGGACGAGACGATCGTGGCGCCCGCGGTGATCGAGAACGCGTCGACGACCTCGCGCGAGCTCACCGCACCGCGCGCAGCCCCGGACGGCGCCAGCACGTCGCCCGCGGCACCGGTCACCGTGCCGTTCTCCACGGTGAGCGACGTGACGCGATGGCGCGGCAGAATCGTCACGCGTCCCTCGGCCTCGCCTGCCTCGACGGCCGCCTGGAACGGCGCGACGACGCCGGGTCCGGTGCCCCAGGTCACGTGGAACCGGGGCACCGAGTTGCCGGGTCCGGTGGCGGAGTATCCACCGCGCTCGGCCCAGCCGACGATGGGGAAGAAGCCGACGCCCTTCTCGCGCAGCCACGCGCGCTTCTCCTCATGGGCGAACTGCAGGTAGGCCTCGGCCCACCGCCGGGGCCAGAGGTCTTCGTCGCGGTCGAAGCCGGCGTTGCCCAGCCAGTCCTGACGCGCGAGCTCGAGCGAGTCATGGATGCCGAGCCGGCGCTGCTCCGGCGAGTCGATGAAGAACAGCCCGCCGAACGACCACCACGCCTGACCGCCGAGATTGGAGCGGGGCTCCTGGTCCACGATCGTGACGCGTTTGCCGGCGGCGACGGCCTCCGCCGTCGCGACGAGACCGGCGAGGCCCCATCCGATGACGAGGATGTCCGTGTGGTGGGCGGCGGGGGGCATGTCGACTCCTTTGTCGGCGGGGGTGAGAACGAGACCGTGTCTCAGCGGTCGGGGCCGGGCTCCGCGGGCGGCGCGGCCGACACCGGGAAGGATGCCGAGCTCCGGGTGCCTGCGGCGGGTCCGATGCCCGAGGGCTCGAAGGTGTTCACCATCGCATACGCGGCACGCTGCAGGTAGTCCCAGAGCGTCGTCTCGTGCAGGGGCGGCAGGTCGAGCTCGTCCACGGCGACGCGCATGTGGGCGAGCCATCTGTCGCGCGCGTCAGGATCGACATGGAACGAGGCGTGCCGCATCCGCAGGCGCGGGTGCCCGCGTTCCTGGCTGTAGGTCGTCGGGCCGCCCCAGTACTGCACGAGGAAGAGGGTGAGGCGCTCCTTTGCGGGCCCGAGGTCCTCTTCGGGGTACATCGGGCGCAGCACCTCGTCGTCGGCGACGCCTCGGTAGAACGCGTCGACGAGCCGCACGAATGTGTCGTGCCCGCCGACCTCGTCGTAGAAGCTGAGGGGTGCAGCCGGTGCCGCGGCGGGTCCAGGGGCCGCGCCCGCGTCGCCCGGAGAGCCGGCGGAGGGCAGGGGACGCATGGGGTCGGTCATGGTGTTCCTCCGGGAGTCGTGCCGGGCTCGTCGCCCGGTGACGAAGGCTTCTTGCTCGTGCGCTTCGGCTTCCACACGGCGCGCTCGGGGGTGGGTGTCACGGGAGTGGGCTTGGTCTTCGGCGGGTTGGCGCCGCGCACGCGCTGGGCGCCCTCGATACCCGTCGGCATGACGGCGTTGAGCGCCGGGAGGGTGATGCCCATCTCGTCGATGGTGTGCTTGAGGCGCATGCGCAGCTCGCGGGCGACGTCGTCCTTCGCGTTGGCGCGGGTCTTCATCACGAGGCGGATGACGAGCGCGTCGCCCGAGATGGACTCGAGTCCCCAGACCTCGGGCTGCTCGAGGATCCGCGTGCGCCACTTCGGGTCCTTCGCCAGGGCCTTGGCGGTGTCGAGCATCGCCTTCTCGACCTCGTCGATGTCGGAGTCGGTGGCGACGGAAAGATCGAGGATGACGCGGGACCAGCCCTGCGACAGGTTGCCGATGCGCGTGATCTCGCCGTTGCGGACGTACCAGAGGGTGCCGTTGACGTCGCGCACGTGCGTCACGCGCACGCTCACGTACTCGACGATGCCGGTGGCGAGACCGAGATCGACCACGTCGCCGATGCCGACCTGGTCCTCAGCGACGATGAAGATGCCGTTGAGCACGTCCTTGACGATGTTCTGAGCACCGAAACCGAGACCCGCGCCGATGGCGGCCGTCAGCAGCGTCAGCGAGCCGAGCGCCGTCGGTGCGAGGACGTTGAGGATCAGCAGCAGCGCGATGATCACGATCGTCACGTTGACGATGTTGCTGAGGATCGAGCCCAGCGTGCGCGTGCGCTGGACGAGCCGGACGGACGCGAGCGGCGACCGCTCCAGCGCCTGCGTGTCGTCGACGTTCGCCTTGTCCTTGGCACCGTTGACGATCCGGTTCACGACACGGTGGATGACGAGGCGAAGGATCCACGTGACGAGGATCGCGCCGACGATGATCCCGGCGACGGCGGCCAGATTCAGACCCGCCGTCGTGAAGAACGCGCCGATCTCCTGCCAGAACGCCGCGTCCGTGATGTCTACGGGGTCGGGGGAAGGCGTGGCGTTGTCGAAGGGAGCGCTGATCATCGTGACGATCCTAACGGCGGACCCGCCGCCGGGCCTGAGGTCGCACTCAGCCTGTCGGTCCGCCGCCGTCGGGTCGCAGCGGCGCGGCGGGGTCGACGAGACGGAGGCGGTGCGCGAGGATCACTGCGTGCACGCGGTCGCGGGCGCCGACCTTCGACAGGACCCGCCCGACGTGCGTCTTCACGGTCGACTCGCTGACGAAGAGATGCCGCGCGATCTCCGTGTTCGTCATCCCCTGAGCGATCGCCAGGAACACCTCGCGCTCCCGCTCGGTCAGCTCGGACGTGGGGTCGGCGACCGGAGGCGTCGGCGCGAGCCGGGCGCTCGGCGCGGCGTGCAGCCGCTCGATCAGGCGGCGGGTCACCGCTGGCGCGAGCACGGCATCGCCGCGGTGCACGGCACGGATCGCCGCCGTGAGCTCGGCGCGCTGCACGTCTTTCAGGAGGAAGCCGCCGGCGCCGGCGTCGAGGGCGCCGAACGCGTACTCGTCGAGGTCGAACGTCGTGAGCACGAGCACACGCGTCGCGGGGTGGGCCGCGACGATCTCGCGCGTCGCGGCGATGCCGTCGGTACGCGGCATCCGGATGTCCATGAGCACGACGTCGGGGGAGTGCTCGGCCACGGCGCGCACGGCCTCATCACCGTCGGCCGCCTCGCCCACCACCTCGAACTCGGGCTCCGCCTCGAGGACGAGGCGGAAGCCGAGGCGGATCAGCTCCTGGTCGTCGACCAGCAGGATGCGGACGGCGTCGGTCATGGGTTCTCCTCCCCGGGTTCGAGGCCGGCGGTGCCGGTCGTCGCGGGCGCCGGGAGAGACGCCCGCACGATCCAGCGCCCGCCCTCCGCAGGTCCGGCCGTCAGTTGCCCGCCGACGTGCGCGGCGCGCTCGCGCAGACCGGGCAGTCCGTACCCGCCGCGGGAATCCGCTGCCGAGTCGGGGCGCGCGTGAACGCCGTCGTTGATGATCTCCACGTCGACGTCGTCGCCCACGACGATGCGCACGTCGATGCGGGACGCGGCCGGCGCGTGGCGCATGGCGTTGGTCAGCGACTCCTGCACGATCCGCGTCACCGCGAAGCGCACCTCCGCGGGGACGGAGTCGATCCGCCCTTCCGTGTGGAGGCGCACCGGGAAGCCGGCACGCTGCGCCGCCTCCACCGCGTCGCCCGCCGTCGCGGGCAGGATCGGCGACAGCGGTGCGCCGGGCGACGGGTCGGGGTCGCGCAGCACACCCAGCATCGCCCGCATCTCGGTCAGCGCGCCGCGCGCGGTCGCGGCGATCTGCTCGGTCGCCACGCGAGCGCGCGCCGGATCCGTGGTCGCGGTCGCGCCCTCTGCCAGGGCGACGACGACGGTGAGGTTGTGCGACACGATGTCGTGCATCTCCCGCGCGATGCGCGTGCGCTCGGCCGCGGCTCCCAACCGCGCCTGCTGGTCGCGCTCGACGAGCAGCTGCCGTGAGCGGTCGATGAGAGCCTCGAGATACCGCCGCCGGTTGCCGACGTTGACGCCGATGAGCGCGGCGATGAGCAGGACGACGACTGCCGACACGAGCGTGGTGACGAGGGACGTCAGCTCGGACGGCAGAGCGAGCGCCGCGATGGCCGTGGACGCCGTCATCGCCGCGGTCGCTGCTCCCAGCGCGATCCAGCAGGCCCGCGCGGAGCGGTACACCGCGACGGCGTAGAGGGCGAAGGCGGGGAGGAGATGGGATGCCGGGACCAGACTCGGCGGAAGGACCAGCACCGGCACCATGGTCACGACGAACACCGCGAGCGGTCGGTGACGACGGAGCATCAGCGCTGCGGACGCGAGCAGGATCAGACCGACCGCGAGCCAGACCTGTGCGTCCGTCGGCGGCGCACCGAATTCCGCGCGGAGCGTCACGGCCGGAGCCGACAGCACCAGGGCGACGAACGCGATGAGTGCGTCGGCGATGCAGCGGTGCCGCGCCCAGTAGCGGCGGAACAACCCGGGCTCGCGCGGCAGCAGCAGGCCGTCGTCGGCGCCCGGTGGGGCGCCGACGACGGCCGTGAGCGTGCGACGAGGCATCCGGCCGACTCTACGCGTCGCGGGTGCGCAGCACCGTCCAGCCGCCGATGAGCAGCACGACGACCCAGCCGATCAGCGCGAGGAGCGACGGCAGGATGTCTTCGGCGCCGGGAGTGGAGATCGTGCTGGCGGCTGCCATGGGCAGGTACTCCCCGAGGTCGACGATCCACTGCCACGCCTCGCCAGCCATGGCGAACATGCTCGTGACGATGGGCAGGACAAACAGGAGGCCGACGGTCGCCGCGATGGCTCCCGCGCCGTTGCGGATCAGGAAGCCCCACCCCAGCCCGATGAGCGTGAACGCCACCATCGACAGCACGCCGTAGGCGAGAGGGATCCACGACTGCGCGGCATCCGACCAGTCGATCTGCTCGGAGAGCAGCGGTGAGGTCGCGAGGATCGCGATCGCGTACATGACGACCGTCGTCGCGGCCATCAGCGCGCTGACGACGACCGCCTTGGCGGCGAGCACCGTGCCGCGGCGAGGGTCCGCCGTCAGGGTGGAGCGGATCATGCCGGTCGAGTACTCGCCCGTGATCGCGATGGCACCGAGGATGCCCGCGACGAGCATCGTGAACTGGGTCGGGGTGAGAATGGCGCTCACGGCGGGGAATCCCGGTCCGAACGACGCGGACGCCGCCGCGATCATCATCGAGATCCCCACCGAGAGGGCTGCCGCGATGCCGAGCGACCACCAGGTCGACCGCAGGCTGATGAGCTTGATCCACTCGCTGCGGATGAGGTGGCCGAATGTCAGACGATGGGCGGTGGCGGCCCGCGTCGCGTGAGTCGGAGGAGCAGTGAGGGTGGTCATGAGATCTCCTTGGAGGCGTACTCGACGGCTTCGCCGGTGAGGGCGAGATAGGCGTCCTCGAGCGATCCGGTTCGTGAGGTGAGCTCGTGCACCGGGATGCCGAGAGAGGCGGCGAGGTCGCCCACGACGGCGGCGGTGACTCCCGAGATCTCGGCGGCGCCGGGCTCGGTCGCGGTCACCGCGATGTCGGGGCCGGCCAGCGCCGCGACGAGTTCGGTGAGGCGCGGGGAGCGCACCGCCACGGTGTTGGTGGTCCAGGCGCGCACCAGCTCGGAGAGCTCGGCGTCTGCGAGCACCCGGCCGCGGCCGAGGACGATGACGTGATCGGCGGTCTGCGCCATCTCGCTCATGAGGTGGGAGGACAGCAGGACCGTGCGCCCTTCGGCCGCGAGATAGCGGACGAACTGGCGCACCCAACGGACGCCCTCGGGATCGAGCCCGTTCACCGGCTCGTCGAGGATCAGGGTCCGGGGGTCGCCGAGGAGGGCCGCGGCGATGCCGAGCCGCTGGCCCATGCCCAGCGAGAACTTCCCGGCGCGCCTGCCGGCCACGGATCCGATTCCGGTGAGCTCGATGACCTCGTCGACCCGCGCATTGCCGATGCCGTGGGTCGCGGCCATCGCGCGCAGGTGGTTGCGGGCCGAGCGGCCCGTGTGCACCGCCTTCGCGTCGAGCAGCACCCCGACCTCGGTCAGCGGCGCGCGCAGCCGCGAATACGGCTCTCCACCGACGGTGACGGTGCCCGACGTGGGCCGGTCCAGGCCCACGATCATGCGCATGGTGGTGGACTTGCCGGCACCGTTCGGACCGAGGAACCCGGTCACCTTGCCCGGCTGCACCGTGAACGACACGTCCGATACGGCGGTCTTGTCTCCGAATCGCTTCGTGAGATTCTCTGCAACGATCATGCTCCCACGCTAGGAGGGGGCGGCTTCGGGCGCGTCCACCTGGAGGACGAGAGTGCGCCACGGCGAGTGGTACCACGGTGCCGGAACGACGGATGCCCCGGCCGAACCTGAGCCCGTGAACAGGCTCAGGCGACGGGCCGGGGCATCCGAGTGCCGGCTACTGGGCGTCGCGGTCCTGCACCGAGAGGGCGCGCTCGACGCCCGCGAGGTTCTCGGCGACGAGGCGGCGCAGCGCCGGGGCGGCGTCGGCATTCGCCTCGAGCCAGGCGCGCGTGGCGTCGCGCAGGGCGACGTTCGCGAGCGGCGCGGGGTAGAGCCCGACGATCAGGTACTGCGCGATCTGATAAGTGCGCGAGCCCCAGATCGGCAGCAGTGCGTCGAAGTAGCGCGCGACGAAGGCGTCGAGCAGCTCACGGCCGGCCGGGTGCACGAAGCCGAGCGCGGCGGCCCGGACGATCGTGTTCGGCTGGTCGTCGCTGTCGACGAGCGACGACCACGCGGCGGCCTTCGCCTCGGCCGAGGGCAGCGCGGCCTTGGCCTGGGCGGCGAACTCGCCGCCCTTGGCGGTGTTGTCGGCTGCGAGCGCGGCGTCGATGTCGTCCGCCGTCACGACGCCGCCGGCGGCGAGCGACACGAGCAGCTGCCACGACAGGTCGGTGTCGATCGCCAGGTCGGCGAAGGCCACCTCGCTGTCGCGCACCTGACGCACCTTCTCCCACTGGCTCGGGGTGGCGGCCGCGGAGGCGAATGCGGTGACGAACTGCAGCTGGCTGTCACTGCCGGCCTCTGCCGCCTCGGCGAGCTTCCAGAGTGCGTCGGCGACGTGGGTGCGGGTGACGTCGCGCTTCTCGGGCGCCACGTACGAGTTCGCCGCGAGCTGCAGCTGGGCGAGCGTCGTGCGCACCGTCGTCGATTCGGTCTCGGCGCCGATGTTGCGCAGCACCAGGTCGACGTAGTCCGACGCGGATGCCTCGGCGTCGCGCGTCTGGTCCCACGCGGCACCCCACACCAGCGACCGGGCGAGCGGGTCGCTGATCTTGCCGAGGTGGTCGATCGCGGTCTGCAGCGACTGATCGTCGAGGCGGATCTTGGCGTACGCCAGGTCTTCGTCGTTCAGCAGCACGAGCGCGGGGCGCTTGCGGCCCTTGAGCTCGGGCACCTCGGTCAGGTCGCCGTCGACGTCGAGCTCGATGTGGTGCACACGCACGAGGGCGTCACCGTCGAGATCGTAGAAGCCGACGCCGAGACGGTGCGGTCGGATGGTGGGGTAGTCGGCGGGCGCGGTCTGCACGATCGCGAAGCGCGTGATGGTGCCGTCGACATCCGTCACGATCTCGGGCGACAGCGTGTTGACGCCCGCGGTCTCGAGCCACTTCTTCGACCACGTCGAGAGCTCACGGCCGCTGGTGACCTCGAGCTCGCAGAGCAGGTCCGACAGCTCGGTGTTCGACCACTCGTGCTTCTTGAAGTACGCGCCCACACCGGCGAAGAACTCGTCGATGCCGACCCAAGCGGCCAGCTGCTTGAGCACCGAGCCGCCCTTGGCGTACGTGATGCCGTCGAAGTTGACCTGCACGTCCTCGAGGTCGTTGATCTGGGCGACGACGGGGTGCGTGGAAGGCAGCTGGTCCTGACGGTACGCCCAGGTCTTCTCCATGGCGTTGAAGGTCGTCCACGCCTCTGTCCACTCGGTGGCCTCGGCGGTGGCGATCGTCGATGCCCACTCGGCGAACGACTCGTTGAGCCAGAGGTCGTTCCACCACTTCATGGTGACGAGGTCGCCGAACCACATGTGCGCAAGCTCGTGCAGGATCGTGACGACGCGACGCTCCTTGACGGCATCCGTCACCTTCGAGCGGAAGACATACGTCTCGGTGAAGGTCACCGCGCCGGCGTTCTCCATCGCACCCGCGTTGAACTCGGGGACGAACAGCTGGTCGTACTTCGCGAACGGGTAGGCGTAGTCGAACTTCTCCTCGAAGTAGGAGAAGCCCTGACGCGTCTTGTCGAAGATGTAGTCGGAGTCGAGGTACTGCCAGAGGCTCTTGCGGCCGTACACGCCGAGGGGGATGACGCGGCCCGACGAGCTGGTGAGCTCGGAGAACGTCGCCTCGTAGGGGCCGGCGATGAGCGCCGTGATGTACGACGAGATGCGGGGAGTGGGCTCGAAGCGCCACGTCGCGGTGCCATCACCATGCGCCGTGGGCTCGGGGGTGGGGGAGTTGGAGACGACCTTCCACGGCTCGGGCGCGGTGACCGTGAAGGCGAACGTCGCCTTGAGGTCGGGCTGCTCGAACACCGCGAAGACGCGGCGGGAGTCGGGAACCTCGAACTGCGAGTAGAGGTACACCTCGCCGTCGACCGGGTCGACGAAGCGGTGCAGGCCCTCGCCCGTGTTCGTGTAGAGGCAGTCGGCGTCGATGACGAGCTCGTTGTCGGCGGCGAGGCCGTCGAGCGCGATGCGCGAATCCGCGATGGCGGACGCCGGGTCGATGGATCGGCCGTTGAGGGTGATCTCGCGCACGTCGCGCGCGATCAGGTCGATGAACGTCGCGGCACCCGCGGTGGCGGTGAAGCGGACGACGGTGCGCGATCCGAAGATCTCGGCGCCCTTCGTCAGGTCCAGCGCGATCTCGTAGGACTGCGTGTCGACGATCGCGCGGCGCTCCTGCGCCTCGATGCGGGTGAGATTCTCTCCAGGCACTGCTCTTGCTCCCAGGGGTGAGGGGTTTCGGATGCCACGGCCGACGCTGCTGGCGCCGGCGACAACCGTCCCAGCCTACGCGGTGAGTCCCCGCGGCTCACGACGCACGTGGCTCCGCGCGTGCTCGACCGCGGCGGGGAGGGTGTCGAACAGGTGGTTGTGATGCCGGAGCGAGTCGAGCACTCCCACGGTCCGGAACAGCTCCTCGTGGCCGGGCTGTACGCCCTTGATGAGCACCGTCACCCCGCGCCGCTCGAGCGACTGGACGATCTCGGTGAGGATGCGCGCCCCGGACGCGTCGACGAGCTCGAGCTGCGACATCCGCAGGATGACGACCGACACCCCGATGATGTGCATCACCGTGTCGAAGACCCGGTCGGCCGCGGTGAAGAACAGCGGGCCGTCGATCCGCACGATCGCGATGCGCTCGTCGCCCGGCTCCGGCGCGCCGGCGAGCGCTTCGCGCTGCACCCCGGTCGCGCGCGAGACGCCGCGCAGAGCGAAGACGCCGGCGAAGACGACGCCGATCACGACCGCGACGATCAGGTCGAACGACACCGTGATCACTGCAGTGACGATGAACGCGGCGGCGTCGGACCGTGTCGACCGCAGGACCGAGCGCACCGTCCGCGCGTGGACCATCCGCAGCGCCGTGACCATGAGCACCCCGGCGAGGGCGGCGAGCGGGATGGCGCCCACCGGCCCCGCTGCGACCAGCACGACGCCGACGAGCACCAGCGCGTGCACGATCGATGCGAGCCGCGTGCGTCCGCCGGAGCGCACGTTGACGGCGGTGCGCGCGATGGCCCCTGTCGCAGGCATCCCGCCGAGCAGCCCC
The DNA here is from genome assembly GCF_044987475.1 of Microbacterium sp. ZW CA_36. Classification (NCBI taxonomy): domain Bacteria; kingdom Bacillati; phylum Actinomycetota; class Actinomycetes; order Micrococcales; family Microbacteriaceae; genus Microbacterium; species Microbacterium sp. ZW CA_36. Next base: position 67,574 of record NZ_JBJDRL010000003.1, on the reverse strand, counting down.
GAGCCGATCGACGCGATGCCCTGCCCGACGAGCTCGCGATCGGGGTCGTACGGCCCGGTATCGGCCAATGATGCGGCGACCCGCGCCGAGAGCAGCGACTCGAGGGCGGCGAGTGCCGCCACGGTGAGCGCGGGGACGGCGAGCTCGCCGAGCGTGGCCGGATCGAGCATGGGAAGGACCGGCAGGGGCAGCGAGGACGGCAGCGCGCCGATCGTTGCGAGCGGCGTGGCCAGCACGGCGGCGAGCACTGTGACGACGACGATGCCGATCAGCGATCCGGGCAGCGCTGCGTGGATCCGTGGCGCCAGCAGCATGCATGCGGCGACGATCGCGGCGGCGCCGGCCGCCCACGGCACGTACGCCCAGTCGGCGTTCGCGATCGCCTGAACGGCGGCCACGACGGCGTTCGCGCTGTGTTCGCCGGCGCTCGGCGTGATCGGCGACACGATGAGGGGGATCTGCTGCAGGAAGATGATGACGGCGATACCGAGCGTGAAGCCCTCGATGACGGGCCAGGGGACGAACGACACGGCGCGCCCCAGTCGAAGTGCTCCGGCAGCGAGCACCACGACTCCCGCCATCACGCTGAGCGCCGCGACGGCGCCGGCGCCGTGAGAGGCGACGATCGGCAGAAGCACCACGACCATCGCTCCCGTCGGCCCCGACACCTGCACGTTCGACCCTCCGAACACCGCTGCGAGCAGCCCGGCCACGATCGCGGTGACCAGCCCGGCTTCGGCGCTGAGTCCCGAGCTGACGCCGAAGCCGAGGGCGAGCGGGAGAGCGACGATGCCGACAGTGACTCCGGCGAGAAGGTCGCCTCGCCAGGTGCGTCGGAGCAGGCGGTAGTCGCCGAGCGAGGGCAGGAGCTCCCGCATCGACCGCATCAGCCGGGTCGCGCGGGGTCCTCGCGCTGAGCCATCGGTCACACTCATTGCGAGGGCAGGGCGGGAAGGGAGCCTGCGTCGGCGAGCAGGTCCCTGTCTCCCGCGAGCATCCCGATCAGCAGCGCACGCGCCACAGCGAGCAGCTCGGCGACGCGTGGGTCGGCCAGCCGATAGAAGACGTGACTCGCGCGCCGCTCGGACGCCACCAGCCGGTGCCGTCGCAGCACCGCGAGATGCTGCGACAGGTGGGATGCCTCGAGACCGATCTCCGTCTGCAGCTCCGCCACGCTCACCTCGTCCGCGGCGGCGAGCAGTTCGAGGATGCGGATCCGGAGCGGGTGCGAGAGTCCCTTGAACAGCCCGGCCTTGACCTCGTAGAGCGGACGCTGGCTCTGTGTTAGCGGAATGATGAAGTCATCATATCGGTGAGGCGCCAGAGTGAGCAGTGTCAGGATGGAGGGGTGACCTCTCCCGAGCAGCACGTCGTACCGTTCGCATCGCCCGCCGCCGCATCCGGGGCTCCGTACGTGGAGCAGGCCGTCGCGTACGACGGCATCCTGCTCGCCGGCTTCGGGGGTCCCGAGGGCCAGGACGACGTCATCCCGTTCCTCCGCAACGTCACGCGCGGGCGGGGCATCCCCGACGAGCGGCTGGAAGAGGTCGCCCACCACTACCGCCACTTCGGCGGGGTGAGCCCGATCAATGCGCAGAACCGTGCGCTGAAGGCCGCGCTGGAGGCGGAGCTCGCTGCCCGCGGCATCGAGCTTCCGGTGTACTGGGGCAACCGCAACTGGGCGCCGTACCTGGATGAGGCGGTGACGGATGCCGCGGCCGCCGGCGACACGAGGCTGCTCGGCCTCGCCACCAGCGCCTACTCGTCGTTCTCGAGCTGCCGGCAGTACCGCGAGGACTTCGCACGCGTGCTGACCGAGACCGGTCTCGGGGACACGGTCACCATCGACAAGGTGCGCCAGTTCTTCGACCACCCCGGCTTCGTGCAGCCGTTCGTCGACGGCGTGCGCGATGCCGTCAGCGGATTCCTCGCCGACGGCATCGCTCCGGAGGCCGTGCGCGTGCTGTTCTCCACCCACAGCATCCCGACGGCGGATGCTGAGCGGTCCGGCCCGCGCGAAGGAGACGAGCAGCACCGTGATCTCGGGGAGGGTGGCGCCTACGCGGCCCAGCACCTCGCCGTCGCCGACGTGGTCATGGCCGCGGTCGCGGCAGAGGTGCCTGGCGCCGACCGCGTCGCGTGGGATCTCGTGTACCAGTCGCGCTCGGGCCCGCCGAGCCAGCCCTGGCTCGAGCCCGACGTCAACGACGCGATCGCCGAGCTTCCCGCTGCCGGTGTGCAGGCGGTGGCGATCGTCCCCCTCGGCTTCATGAGCGACCACATGGAGGTCCTCTGGGACCTCGACACCGAAGCGATGGATGCCGCGGCGGAGGCGGGCATCCGTGCCGTGCGCACGCCGACCCCCGGTGTCGACCCGGTCTTCGTGTCGGGGCTCGTGGACCTCGTCCAGGAGCGGTTGAGCGGCACGCCCGCGGCGGAGCGCCCGCACGCGACGGACCTCGGGCCGTGGTTCGACGTGTGCCGCCCGGCCTGCTGCGAGAACGTCCGCGCGGGCTTCAAGCCGGCTGCCGCCGGCGTCGCACCGTGAGCCCCGCACACCACCGCAGCACCGCCCGGCACCGAGCTGTCGGCATCCGTCACCGTCCCCTCCGGCTTCCCTAGGATTGAGCCCATGCGCATCCACATCGCGACCGACCACGCCGGCCTCGAGTTCTCGACGCAGCTGCAGCACCATCTCGCGGCGGCGGGTCACGAAGTCGTCGACCACGGCCCCCTCGAGTACGACCCGCTCGATGACTACCCGGCGTTCTGCATCCGTGCCGCCCAGGCGGTCGTGCGGGACCAGGCCGCCGGCATCGAGACGCTCGGCGTCGTCTTCGGCGGCTCGGGCAACGGCGAGCAGATCGCAGCGAACAAGGTGATCGGCGTCCGTGCGGCTCTTGCGTGGAGCATCGCCACCGCCGAGCTCGCGCGTGAGCACAACGACGCGAACGTCATCGCGATCGGCGCCCGCCAGCACACCTTCGAAGAGGCGACGACCTTCATCGACCGCTTCATCGAGACGCCGTTCTCGGGCGAGGAACGTCACGCGCGGCGCATCGCGCAGCTGGCGGCCTACGAGGAGGACGGCACGCTGCAGCCCGACCCGCGCGTCCCTCAGCAGCCCGACGTCCTGGCCGCCGACGACAGTTCGTTCGACCCCGAAGCCGGCTGACCCGATGCCCGAGGGCCACTCCGTCCATCGCATCGCCCGCCAGTTCGACCGCAATTTCGTCGGCCGCGCCGTCGCGGCCTCCAGTCCGCAGGGCCGCTTCGTCGAAGGCGCCGCGATCCTCAGCGGCCGCACCGCCACGCAGGTGCGGGCCGCCGGCAAGCAGATGTTCCTCGAATTCGACGACGATCTGTGGCTGCGGGTGCATCTGGGCATGTACGGCGCATGGGACTTCGCCGGGGAGATCGTCGTCGATCCCACGATCGCCTCGGCGAACGGCCGGATGGGGCAGACCAACCAGCGGGGGACCGAGCTCGGCGAGGTGATCCTCGACAGTGCCGGGGAGAACTCGCTGACTTCGATCGGCGCCCCCCGGCGGACCCGCGTGCACGTGCGGATGTCGGAGCAGACCACGGGTCTCGCCGACGAGGGCGACGAGTGGCCGCCGCCCGTGGTGGGGCAGGTGCGACTGCGGCTTCTCACGGACGTCACGTGCGCCGATCTGCGCGGACCGACGGCCTGCGAGCTGCAGACCCCGGACGAGGTCGCAGCCACCATCGCGAAGCTCGGCCCCGACCCCCTCGTCGACGATGTCACGGAGGGGGAGGAGCGGTTCACCTCGGTGGTGCGCCGCAAGCCGACGTCCATCGGCCTGCTGCTCATGGACCAGAGCGTCGTCAGCGGCATCGGCAACGTGTACCGAGCCGAGCTGCTGTTCCGTGCGCGCCAGAACCCGCACACCCCGGGTCGCGACGTGCCCGAGGAGGTCGTGCGCGAGATCTGGCGCGACTGGGTGCGGCTGCTCGCGATCGGTGTCGAGACCGGTCAGATGATGACGATGGACGACCTCGACCCGGACGCCTACCGCAAGGCGATGGCGAGCCGCGACGACCGGCACTGGGTCTACCACCGCGCCGGGCTGCCCTGCCGCGTGTGCGGCACGGCGATCGTCGTCGAAGAGGTCGCCACCCGGAAGCTCTACTGGTGCCCGTCCTGTCAGGCCTGACGCCGAGGCTGACGCCTCCGCTGCGCGAATAGGCTGAGTCCATGCGCCAGAACCCGAGCTTCGCGATGTCGGATGTCGGCGAGATCCGCCGCCTCATCGAGCAGAATCCGTGGGTCACGCTGGTCAGTCCCACGGACGCCGGGCTCGTCGCCTCGCACTACGCGGTGCTCCTGGACGCCGACCGGGACGACCTCACCATCGTGGGCCACGTCGGCAAGCCCGACGACCTCATCCACGGACTGGGCGAGCTCGAGCTTCTCGTCGTCGTGCAGGGCCCCCACGGGTACATCTCGCCGGGCTGGTACGGCGACGCGCAGAGCGTGCCGACCTGGAACTTCGTCTCGGCGCATCTCACCGGCATCCCGGAGCTGCTGACGCCCCAGGAGAACCTCGAGGTGCTCGAACGCCTCGTGGCGCGCTTCGAGAGCGGCATGCCGCAGCCCCGGCTGATGTGGGCGCCTCCCAACGACCCCGAGTTCGTCCGTCGCCTGGAGAGAGGGACGGCGGGGTTCCGCCTCACACCCACCCGGGTCGTCGGCAAGCGCAAACTCAGCCAGAACAAACCCGACGACGTCGTCGAGACGGTGATCGTCGAGCTCGAGGCCGGTGCGAGCGCGTACGCAGATGCCCGGCTGCCGGCCGAGATGCGCCGCGACCTCGAGACCCGGAAGGCGGCCCGATGACGCTCGCCCGCGGTGACGCCCCGGACGTGATCGCGAACGCGCGGCTGACCGGATCCCAGCGCACGGACCCCTTCGGTTCCGACCCGGTCGACGTCCACCTCGCCGACGGACTCGTCGTCGACATCGCGCCCGCAGGCGCGCTGCCGCGCAGAGGTACCGTGCTCGACGCCGGCGGCGGCTGCCTCATCCCCGGTCTCTGGGACCACCACGTGCACACCGTGCAGTGGGCGCTCACCGCGCAGCGCATCGCTCTGGGCCAGGCCGAGTCCGCCGCGCACGCGGCCGCGCTCATGTCGGCCGCGCAGACGATGTCCGACGGGCGCCGCGTGGGCAGCGGATACCGCGACGCGTTCTGGGCCGACGCACCGGACCTCGCCGTCCTCGACGCGGCGACCGGCGAGGTGCCGACCTACCTCATCAACGCCGACGTGCACAGCGTGTGGCTCAACACCGCGGCGCTCCGCCGCGAGGGATTCGCGCCCGACGGCATCGGCGTACTCCGCGAGGGGCCGGCGTTCGAGATATCGCGGCGGCTCAATGCCGTCGACGCGTCGGTGTCGGATCCGCTCGTCGGCCGTATGGCGCAGGATGCCGCCTCCCGCGGCGTCGTGGGGCTCGTCGATCTCGACATGGCGTGGAACGAGGACGCCTGGGTGCGCCGCCTCGCGGACGGCTTCGACGCCTTGCGGGTCGTGTTCGGCATCTACCCCGAGTTCCTCGACCGGGCCGTCGCGGAGGGACTGCAGACGGGCGATGTCGCCCGGGGTGCGGCATCCGACCTGGTCCGCGTCGGTCCGCTCAAGGTGATCACGGACGGCTCGCTGGGCACCCGCACGGCGGCGACATCCCAGGCCTATCCGGGCGATCCGCACAACCACGGACTGCTGACGGTCGATCTCGCCACGCTGGTCGATCTGATGACACGCGCGACCGCGGCCGGCATCGCCTCCGCGATCCACGCGATCGGCGACGTGGCGAATTCCCACGCGCTCGACGCGTTCGCGGCGACCGGGGCGTGGGGCACGATCGAGCACGCCCAGCTCGTCGCTCACGCCGACATCCCGCGGTTCGCGCGTCTGGGCGTGGGCGCGAGCGTGCAGCCCGAGCACGCGCTGGACGACCGCGACCTCACCGACAGGGTCTGGGCGGGCCAGACCGCACAGGCCTATCCGCTGCGCGCTCTCGCCGACAGCGGGGCGAACCTGCTGTTCGGGTCGGATGCGCCGGTGGCGCCGCTCGATCCGTGGGCGACGATGGCGGCGGCGGTGTTCCGCACGCGCGACGGTCGCGACGCCTGGCAGCCCGGGCAGCGAGTGGATGCCGCCACCGCGCTCTCGGCATCCACCCGCGGCGGGTCGACCGAGCCTGCTCGGATCGAGCCGGGCGACGTGGCCGACCTCGCGATCTGCGAGCGGGACCCGCTCACCGCCGACGAGGCGGGGCTCCGCGGCATGCGCGTCGGTGCGACGCTCCTGGCGGGACGCCTGACCCACCTGGCGTAAAGCCCTCCCCGCCGTGCGGGGGTCTTCCCCCGTACGGGTTCGGGAGGGGGTCGGATGCCGCCGCGACGCCGTCGTCGCGAGGCTGGATGCATGACCTTCCCCCCGTCCACGCAGCGACCCCCGCAGCCGCCGTCCCCGCCCACCATGGCGCCGCCGAGCGCGACACCGCGTCGGCGACGTCGCCGGCGGCTCATCATCGTCCTCGTCGCGATCCCGCTGGCCGTCATCGCCCTCCTCATCGCCGCCGGCGGGATCTGGTTCGCCACCAACGCCGTGCGCGCCACGCCTCCCGCTCTCGGCGCGATCGACTTCCGCGCGCCGCTCGCGGTCCCACCGCTGGCGCCGTCGCATGTCGAGGACGGCGTGCGCGTCTTCGAGCTGACCGCCCAGGAGGGCCGCTCGTCGCTCGTTCCGGAGGGGCAGACGCCGACTCTCGGCTACGACGGCGCCTACCTGGGCCCCACGCTCGTCGCCGAGCGCGGCGAGCAGGTGCGCGTCGACGTGACCAACGGCCTCGCCGATCCGACGACCGTGCACTGGCACGGCATGCACCTTCCTGCCGCCATGGACGGCGGCCCCCACTCGCCGATCGCCGCGGGTGCCTCGTGGCAGCCGGAGTGGACGATCGACCAGCCCGCGGCCACCCTCTGGTATCACCCGCACCTGCACGGACGCACACGTGAGCAGGTCGACGCGGGGCTCGCCGGCATGTTCCTGGTGCGGGACGCAGTGGAGGCCGCGCTCGCCCTGCCCCGCGAGTACGGCGTCGACGATCTCCCCGTCATCGTGCAGGACCGCTCCTTCAACTCCGACGGGTCGTTCGCCGGCGGTCTCGGCATGCAGTTCGACGGGGTGCTCGGCGACACGATCCTGGTCAACGGCACCGTGGCGCCGTACCTCGACGTCACGACCGAGCGGGTGCGCCTGCGTCTTCTGAACGGCTCGAGCGCACGTATGTACGACTTCGCGTTCGCCGACGACCGCGAGTTCGCCCTCATCGGCACCGACGGCGGCCTGCTCGAGGCGCCCGTCACGGCGACAGACATCCCATTGTCGCCGGGTGAGCGCGCCGAGATCGTGGTGTCCGTGAAGCCGGGGGAGCGCATCGTGCTGCGGTCCCTGGCGCCGGACCCGGCGCTCAACGCGGGTGCGGCCGGCTTCGACGTGATGGAGCTGCGGGCCGCGGCATCCCTCGCAGCCTCACCAGAGGTGCCGTCGCGGCTCGCGGACGTGCCGGCGGCAGATGCGAGCGGTGCCGCAGCCGAGCGCGACTTCGTCATGTCGGGCCACAACATCAACGACCGGCAGATGGACCTGGGCCGCGCGGACGTCGTCGCCACCGTCGACACCAGCGAGGTGTGGACCGTGCGCAACGAGAATCCGCTGCCGCACTCGTTCCACGTGCACGACACGCAGTTCCGGATCCTCAGTGTCGACGGCGCCCCGCCGCCGGCCCGGCTGGCCGGCTTCAAAGACACGATCGCGCTCGAGCGCGACCGCGAGTACCGGCTGCTGGTGCGGTTCGACGACTACGCCGATCCGACCACTCCGTACATGTACCACTGCCACCTGCTGTGGCACGAGGACCAGGGCATGATGGGACAGTTCCTGGTCGTCGAACCGGGCCAGCAGCCCGACCTGAAGCGTCCCGAGGGAGACACCGATGACCGTCACGACCACTGAGCCGGCCGCGCTGCAGCCGGACGCGTCCCGACCCGTCAGCGGGTTCTGGGCCTCCTATGGCCGGGCCTGGATCCGTACGCCGGGCAGCGCCCTCTACCTCCTGGCGGTCTTCGTCCTCGCGATGATCTCGATCAGCGTGCTGGCCCCGCTGTTCTGGACGAGCGTCGGTCTCCTGGTCATCCTGATCGGCTTGCCGCTGGGGGTGCTCACCCTGCTCATCGCGAGAGGATTCGGCGTCGCCGACCGGTTCCTGCTGCTGCTCACCGGTCTTCCCGAGATCGAGGAGCCGGAGTGGAACCGGGACAGGTCGGACAGCACCGGCTTCTGGATGACGCTCACGCGACCCATCCGCAACGCGCATTACTGGCTCTACCTGGTGCACGGCATGATCGTGAGCCCCGTCATCAGCACCATCTCGTTCGCACTGACGACGGTGTGGCTGAGCATCGGCCTCGGCGGACTGACCTACTGGTTCTGGGGAGCGTTCCTCCCTCGCGGCGGCAGCGACGGCGCCGACGGCGAATGGGGCCGTTTCGTCGCCGACTACCTGCCGTGGCTGTTCGGCGGATGGTCGAGCTGGGCTGTCGAGGTCACGCTGTACCTCCTCGCCGGCATCCTCTTCACGGCCACCATGCCGTGGGTGCTGGGCGGACTGGCCCGCGGTCACCACGCTGTCGCCAGGGGCATGCTCGGCCGCTGGAACTCCGATGAGCTCGCCGCCGAGGTGCGCGCGGAGTCCGCCGCCCGCAGCGCCGCGGTGCACGCCGAGGACGTCGCCCTGCGCCGCCTCGAGCGCGACATCCACGATGGTCCCCAGCAGCGCCTCGTGCGCCTGCAGATGGACCTGGCCGCGCTCGAGCGCCGGGCCGAAGCCGGAGACGCGGATGCCGCCGCCGAACTCGCCCGTGAGGCCCGCGGCCACGCCAAGGCGGCGCTCGATGAGCTGCGTGCGCTGTCCAGCGGGGTCGCGCCTCCGCTCCTGCAGGATCGCGGCCTCGCCGCCGCGCTCGACGCTCTGGCGGCCGGCTCGCCGTTGTGGGCGCAGGTCGAGATCGATCCGGCCATCGACCGGGCCGTGAGCCAGGAAGTGGCGCGGACGGTGTACTTCGTGGTGGCCGAGCTGATGACCAACGCCGTGAAGCATTCCGGCGCGACGGCCGCGACGGTGCGCGCGTCGCTTCGCCGCAACGCGGCCGGCGCGCCCACCCACCTCGATGTCTGGGTCGTCGACAACGGCCGCGGAGGCGCAGTCATCACGACGGGCCACGGCCTCGAGGGGCTGCGCGAGCGCGTCGCGGGCCTGCGCGGCGTCCTCGTCGTGACGAGCCCCGCCGGCGGCCCCACCTCCGTCGGAGCGCACATCCCGCTGGCGGTCGCGTCGTGACCGATGCCTATTCTGAGGAGATGGCCGCCTCGCACGACTCCGCCGCGCTCCGCGTCGTCCTCTTCGAAGACTCGGTCCTGCTGCGCGAGGGGCTCGTCCGGCTGTTCGACGAGGCCGGCTACACGACCGCGGGCGCGTGGGGCGATGCGCAGGATGTCGTGGCGCGGGTCCGCGAGGCGCGTGCCGACGTCGCGATCCTCGACGTGCGCCTGCCGCCGGGCTTCCGCGACGAAGGGATCCGCGCCGCCCTCGCCGTACGCGCCGCCCTTCCCCACGTCGGCATCCTCGTCCTGAGCCAGTACGTCGAGGGCGTCTACGCGCGTGAGCTCCTCGCGGGCGGCGAGGGCGGGGTCGGCTATCTCCTGAAGGATCGCGTCACGTCCCTCGACGAGTTCACGGATGCCGTCCGCCGCGTCCGCGAGCGCGGCACGGTGCTCGACCCGCTCGTCGTGCAGGGGCTGCTGTCGGCCCGGCCCGACCCGCTGGCGGCGCTGACCCCGCGCGAACGGGACGTGCTCACGCTCATGGCGGAGGGACGCAGCAATGCCAGCATCGCCGAGCGGCTCTTCATCGGGGTCGGAGCGGTCGAGAAGAACATCAGCGCGATCTTCGCGAAGCTCGGGCTGGAGGAGTCGGGTACCGAGCATCGCCGCGTGCTCGCGGTCCTCGCCTTCCTGCAGCATCCCTGAGACGACGAAGACCCCCGGGACTCCCGGGGGTCTTCGTTCGAGATCAGGTCACTCGGCGAGGTGCGCGAAGAGGAACCAGCGGTCCTTCTCGAGCGACTCCTTGATGCCGATCGCGATGTCCTGGCTCGTCAGGTCGAACTCGTCCAGTCCGTCGATCGCTGCCTGGACGTCCGCGATGACGGTGTCCATGTCGGTGATCACGTTGCGGATGAGCGCGTCCCACTGCGTGAATCCGGCGGGTACGGCCGTCGCGGTCTTCTGGGCCACCGTGCCGACACGGGCGTCGACCGGCAGGCCGAGGGCGACGATGCGCTCCGCGGCCTGGTCCGCGCCATCCTGGGCGTGGGCGACGACCGAGTCGAGGAGCTCGTGGATCGCGATGAAATTCGCGCCGCGCACGTTCCAGTGCGCCTGCTTCCCGTTCACGGCCAGGGCCTGCAGGCCCAGGACGACGGGGGTGAGGAACTGCGCCGTCGCGGCGGCGACGTCGGGGTTCGCTGCGGTTGCGGGGGTGGTCTGGGTGTTCGTCATATCTGTCGCCTCCATCGTGCGGAGGGTCGCTCAGCTCGGCGATCGCCCTCCAGTGACTGCAACGCTACTCAGCGGGAGCCATTCCGCAAGCAAGACAAGGCTGGGCTAAACCGGCGAATCCGCGCTGTCGGTGCGGGCCGGACGCACGACAGCGGCTAACGTCGATTCGTGCCTTCCGCCGATCACGACCTCGGACCGCAGCATCTGAGCGTTCCCGCCAAGACCGTGACCCGCGAGCCTCGCGACCGCTCGCCCGAGCACGCCGAGCCGTCCCGGTTCATCCCGCATGTGCAGGGACTCCGCGCGATCGCCGTCCTCTGCGTCGTGCTGTACCACTTCTGGCCCGGCCGCCTCACGGGCGGCTACATCGGCGTCGACATCTTCTTCGTCATCTCGGGCTTCCTCATCACGGCGCACCTGATGCGCGAGCTCACCGCGACCGGCACGGTCCGGCTCGGCCAGTTCTGGGCGCGCCGCGCGCGCCGCCTGCTTCCGGCATCCCTCCTCGTCCTGCTGTTCTGTGCGGTCGTCGTCATGTCGCCGTACCTCATGCCCACGTCGGCTCTGCCGAACGAGGTGCGCGAGATCCTGGCATCGACCTTCTACGTCGAGAACTGGTACCTCGCGCTGAACTCGGCGGACTACCTCAACCACGCGGGCGCGCCGACCACCGTCCAGCACTACTGGTCGCTGTCGCTCGAAGAGCAGTTCTACGTGATGTGGCCGCTCATCATGCTGCTGGCGGCGTGGATCGGCGTGAAGTGGTTCCGCGGCGAGCGTCGCCGCACGGTCATCGCCGCGCTCGGGGTCGTCACCGTGGTGTCCTTCGTGTTCTGCGTGGTCTTCACGATCACGAACCCGGCGCCCGCGTACTTCGTCACGTTCGGCAGGATGTGGCAGTTCGGCGTGGGCGCGCTGATCGCGCTCGTCCCGATGCTGAGGGTGCGCAACGCCCTCGGCAGCTTCGTGCTCGGCTGGGCCGGCATCCTGCTCCTGCTCTACGTCGCCTTCACGTTCGATGCCCAGACGCCGTTCCCCGGGTACATGGCGGCGCTGCCCACGCTCGGTGCCGCCGCGGTGATCGCCGCGTCCAACACCGACCGCTGGTGGTACCCGACGCGCATCCTCGCCATCCGCCCCGCGCAGTTCGTCGGCGACATCTCGTATTCGCTGTACCTGTGGCACTGGCCCTTGATCGTCATCGCGCCGTCGGTGCCGTTCTGGGGTCTCACGATCTACCACCGCGTCGCGCTGCTGGGGCTGTGCTTCGTGCTCGCGTGGCTGACCAAGCGGTTCGTCGAAGACCCCGCGCGCGGCTGGAAGGTGCTGACCTCGCGGCCGCCACGGGTGACACTCTGGTCGGCCCTGGCCGCGATGATCGTCGTCGCTCTCGTCGCGAGCACCGCGTGGCTCGTCAACGCGCCGCTGTACAACCAGGGCACCCGCGACATCGCCGCGCTGCAGGAGAACCCGCCGGAGTGCTTCGGCGCGGCAGCGGTTCTCGACGCCTCCTGCGCCGGCGCCGACTTCGGCAGCGAGATCCTGCCCGCACCGGGGTTCGCCGGCATCGACCGCCCGGAGCACCCGCAGTGCTTCGTCCAGCTGACCGACTCGCGGCCGGTGTCCTGCACCTTCGGCTCGGACGACGACGACGCCCCGCGCATCGCGCTCATCGGCGACAGCCACGCGTACCAGCTGCTCTCGACGTTCCAGCGGATGGCCGACGAGAACGGATGGCAGCTCGTCACCTGGTTCAAGGGCGCGTGCCCCTGGAACACGACGCCGCTGTCGACGCCTGGAGCCTTCGGCGCTGCGTGCACCGAATGGCGCGAGCGCGTGCAGAATGCGATCGACGGCGCCGACCTGGATGCCGTATTCACGGCGGCGCTGGCCACGACGCCGTATTCGTCCGCCGGGTACGACTCCTCCCACGACGCTGCCGTGGCCGGCTATCGCGAGGCGTGGAGCACGGTGATGGATCGCGGCATCCCCGTCATCACCGTCGTCGACAACCCGGTATGGGAGACCGACCCGAACAAGTGCCTCCGTACGCGCGACGTCGCGGAGTGCGACGGTGCCCGCTCGGACGTGCTCGTCGCCGACGACCCGCTCAAGGATGCGGCATCCGGTCTCGACACGGCGACGCTGCTCGACTTCACCGATGTCTACTGCGGCGCCGAGCTGTGCGCGCCGGTCGTCGGCGGTGCGAACATCTACCGCGACCAGGACCACGTCACGGTGACCTTCGCCGACACCCTCGCGCCCTGGTACACCGATGCCATCGAGACCGCGCTCGCGAAGAGAGGCCAGCCATGACGATCGCACCCGGAGCCTCGGTGCTCGCCGCCGCCGGGAGAACTCCCGACCTCGACCCCACGGCGTTCGTCGCCGCCGGCGCGCGCATCGTCGGGGGAGTGACCCTCGCCCCAGGCGCGAGCGTCTGGTACAACGCCGTGCTCCGCGCCGACGGCGACACGATCACCGTCGGCGCGAACAGCAACCTGCAGGACAACGTCTCGGTGCACGTCGATGCCGGCAAGCCCGTCGTGATCGGTGAGAACGTGTCGGTCGGCCACAACGCCGTCGTGCACGGCTGCACGATCGGCGACGGCTCGCTCATCGGCATGGGGGCGGTCGTGCTCAACGGCGCACGGATCGGATCGGGATGCCTCATCGCCGGCGGCGCGGTCGTGCTGGAGGGATCCGAGATCCCCGATGGCTCGCTCGTCGCCGGTGTGCCCGGCAAGGTGCGACGCGAGCTCACCGACGAGGAGCGCGCCGGCCTGCTCCAGAACGCCGAGCACTACCTGGCGCACGTGCGGGAGCACCTCGAGGCGAGTCCCGTGGTCTGAGCCCCGCACCGGCTGCGTGGGATCCCCGGACGGATCAGTCCCGCGGCTTCGTCGGCGGGTGGTGCTTGCCCCGGTGCACCTCGTAGAGGCGCACGTGTCCGGGCCACGCCGGGTCATTCTCGATCGGCAGGTCGTCCATGAAATGCCGGATGACGTGCGCGAGCTGCCCGGGGTGACTGAAGTTGATCGCGTGCGCGGCGCCCTCCAGCATCACGACGAGCACGTGGCTGTCGGTCTGACTGGCGATCTCGTCGACGCGATGCGCGTGCGGCAGCAGCGGATCGCGCTGACCCAGCACGACGAGCGTCGGGATGTGCATCTCGAGCAGTCGCTGGAGTGACGGATACTGCGTGAGCGATCGGAACATGCGCACCGTGCTCGGCACGCCGAAGCGCACGTAGTCGGGCACCGCGACCCGCGCCATCTTGACCGGCTCTCTCGGTGCGTCCTGCGAGAGCTGCTTCATGGCCCGGCGCAGCGGCTGATTGAACAGTCCGCCGGCCGGGGAGACCAGCACGGCACGGTCGATTCTGTCGGGATATCGATGCGCGAACTCGATGATGACCGGGCATCCCATGGAGTTGCCGACGAGCGTCGCCTTCTCGACGCCCCGATCGTCGAGGAAATCGAGCGCGGCGCGAGCGAGGTCGGGGATGTCGAGCATGTCCCGCCGCTTGCCGCTCCGGCCGAAGCCGGGCAGGTCGGGCACGTAGGTGTGGAACTCGTCGGCGAGCATCTCGGCCGTCGGCAGCAGGTAGCGGCCCGACAGCCCGAAGCCGTGCACGTGCGCCATGACGCGAGGATCGCGGGACGGCCGTGGCGACTCGCGATAGAAGACGTCGACGTCGTCGATGCGCGTCCACTTCTCGGCGAGGCTGGATGCCGGGCGGCGCGGCAGCTTCTTCTGCGGTCCCGGTTGCGGGGCGGGGGTCGGGCTGCTCATCGCGGCTCCTCAGCGAGTTGGGAACGGTGCTGCTGTCAGTCTGCCCGCTGCGGCGCCGGCGCAATAGCGCGGATCGCGTGTACACGAGGGCCCCCGGCGGCGGCGGCCCCGGCCGTCGCTCGCGCTCGCAGCACCGCCCTGTGCGCGTCTCGCGCGGGCCAGTATGGTTGCCCCGTGGGAGCCTGTGAGGAGCGCCTGGATCCTGTCAGCTGCCGGCTCGACGTCGTCGTCACTCTGCTGGAGAGCCAGAGTCGAGTGGGGCTGATCGCCCTCGTCGTCGCGCTCATCTCGGCTGCGGTGGCCACGGTGCTGGCCGTAGCGGCACTGCGGGCGTCGTCGGCTGCGAATCGGCTGGCCGCCCAGAACGTGGACCTCATCCGCCGGTCCGAGCGGCGGCGACTCGTCGATGCGCTCGAGGCCTACCGGGCATCGCGAGCCAAGGACATGGGTCTCGGACAGCGCAGCGGCATTCGGCACTATCTTCCCCTCGCGCGAGGCATCATCGCCGAGATCGACGAGCCCAACGCCGAGGTGCTGACGGGCTGGCTCACGACGGCGATCGACACGATCATCGACGATCCCGATGCCACAGAGCGCCGCCTGGACCGGCACCGCCTCCGGATGGAGTTTCCTCCCGTCGCGGCGTCGTGGCTGAGCCACCCCGAAACGTTCCGCCCCCAGCCTTTCCTCCGGCGGTCCGAGCAGCAGGCGCGCAGTCGCGGGGCGGGCGATGGATCCGGGTGACCGTTCGGACGGCATCCACGCGAAAGGCCCGCCGCACGCCTTCGGCGGTACGTCGGGCCCCGTGGAGGGGATGACGGGAATCGAACCCGCACCATCAGTTTGGAAGACTGAGGCTCTACCATTGAGCTACATCCCCGTGCGCCCGCGAACGGGCACCGCCCAATCGTAGTACATCGCGGCGGTCATCCTTTTCCGACCCGCAGCCCCGACGCGCGGCTGAGGGAAGGAATGCTGCGATGGAACGCACGGGCAGGCAAGTGGTCGAAGCGCTCGTGGCGACGCTCAACGCCGGCGAGATCGGCGGAATGGACGATCTGTTCCACGACGACGCCGTCATGGAGTGGCCGCAGTCCGGGGAGCGCATCGTCGGCGCCGCCAATCGCCGCGCGATCTACGGCGCCTTCCCGCGGCTTCCGAGCATCTCGCCCCGGCGGCTCACCGGCGAGGGCGACGTGTGGGTGCTGCAGGCAGATCTCGACTATGGCGACGGCGATCCCTATCAGACGGTCTTCCTCTTCGAGCTGCGCGACGGTCGCATCGCGAAAGAGACCGCGTACTGGACGAAGCCGTTTCCGGCTCCCGCCTGGCGAGCCGCCTGGGTGGAGTCGATCTGAGGCCCGCGCAGGTAGGGCACGGGCAGGTCGGCTAGACTTCTCGGGGCCGAAAGGCGCACGCACGCGTGCGAACCCGCCCGGGGCGTAGCTCAGCTTGGTAGAGCGCCCGCTTTGGGAGCGGGAGGCCGCAGGTTCAAATCCTGTCGCCCCGACATCACGGCCCTCAGAATTCCGAACCCAGACCTTCAACTGCCGCGTCCTCGCGCGGTCCGATAGAGGAGAAGTACAGGCATGGTGAACAGCACCGTCGAGAAGCTCAGCCCGACCCGGGTGAAGCTGCACATCACGGTCAGCCCCGACGAGCTCAAGCCGTCGATCAAGCACGCGTACGAGCACATCGCGCAGGACGTGCAGATCCCCGGCTTCCGCAAGGGCAAGGTGCCCGCACCGATCATCGACCAGCGCATCGGGCGCGTCGCGGTGCTCGAGCACGCCGTCAGCGAAGGCCTCGACACCTTCTACCGCGAGGCCGCGGCGGCGCACGAGCTGCGCGTGCTCGGCCGCCCGTCGGCCGAGGTCACCGAGTGGCCGAATGAGAAGGACTTCTCGGGCGACCTCGAGGTCACCGTCGAGGTCGACGTGCGCCCCGAGTTCGACCTTCCGTCGTTCGAGGGCACCACCGTCGAGGTCGACGCCATCGAGGTCGACGAGGCCGCCATCGACGAAGAGCTCGACCGCCTGCGCGCCCGCTTCGGCACGCTCGTCACCGTCGACCGCCCCGCCGCCACCGGCGACTTCGTGGAGCTCGACCTCGTCGCCACCATCGACGACGCCGAGATCGACCGCGCCGAGGGCGTGTCGTACGAGGTCGGCTCGGGCGAGCTCCTCGAGGGCATCGACGAGGCGATCGACTCCCTGACCGCCGGTGAGGACACCACGTTCCGCTCGAAGCTCGTCGGCGGCGACCACGCCGGTGACGAGGCCGAGGTCTCGGTGACCGTCAAGGCCGTCAAGGAGCGCGAGCTTCCCGAGGCAGACGACGACTTCGCTCAGATCGCGAGCGAGTTCGACACCATCGCCGAGCTGCGCGACAGCCTCAAGGAGCGCGTCGGCCAGCAGGGCGCGTTCACGCAGGGCTCGGCCGCGCGCGACAAGCTGATCGAGACGCTGCTCGAGCAGGTCGAGATCCCCGTTCCGCCGCAGCTCATCGAGGACGAGGTGCACAACCACCTCGAGGGCGAGGGTCGTCTCGAGGACGACGTGCACCGGGCCGAGGTCGCCGAGGCGAGCGAGAAGCAGTTCAAGACGCAGATGCTCCTCGACAAGATCGCCGAGACGGTCAACGTGCAGGTCTCGCAGGACGAGCTCACGCAGTACCTCGTGCAGTCCGCCGCCCAGTACGGCATGGCTCCGCAGGAGTTCGTGAACGCGCTGCAGGAGGGCAACCAGCTCCCCGCCATGATCGGCGAGGTCGCCCGCAACAAGGCTCTGGCCGTCGCGCTCGGCAAGGTCACCGTCGTCGACACCAACGGCAACCCGGTCGACCTCAGCGGCTTCGTCGCCACGGAGGACGAGGCCGCGGACGAGGAAGAGGTCGTGGAGGAGGCGGAGGAGATCGCGGATGCCGCGGCCGACGCCGACGCCGTGATCGAGGCCGAGGAGGCCGCGAAGCCCGCCAAGAAGGCTCCTGCGCGCAAGCCCGCCGCCAAGAAGGCCGCCGAGGCCGCCGACGCCGACGAGGTCGCCGCTGAGAAGGCTCCGGCGAAGAAGGCGCCCGCGAAGAAGGCTCCGGCGAAGAAGGCTCCGGCGAAGAAGGCTGCCGCCGCCGAGTGACGCGAGCTTCGGCCGGCACTCGCGCAGTGACCGATTGACACAAGAGGACGGATGCCGCGGCATCCGTCCTCTTGCGTCCGGCGCCCGCTCTGCCCAGGGCGAACACGGGCGGGTCGCTCGTGGCGCGCCGGTAGATTCGATGGCGACCCAAGGAAACAGGAGTACACATGGCCGAACCACTTGTCGCGACCAGCGTCTTCGACAGGCTGCTGAAGGACCGCATCATCTGGCTGGGGTCGGAGGTGCGCGACGACAACGCCAACGAGATCTGCGCGAAGATCCTGCTGCTCGCCGCTGAGGACTCCGAGAAGGACATCTACCTCTACATCAACTCGCCCGGTGGCTCGATCACGGCCGGCATGGCGATCTACGACACCATGCAGTTCGTGCCCAACGACATCGTGACCGTCGGCATCGGCATGGCGGCGTCGATGGGACAGCTGCTGCTGACCGCCGGCACGAAGGGCAAGCGCTACATCACGCCCAACGCCCGCGTGCTGCTGCACCAGCCGCACGGCGGCTTCGGCGGCACCTCGAGCGACATCCAGACCCAGGCCCAGCTGATCCTCGACATGAAGAAGCGACTGGCCGAGATCACGGCGTCGCAGACCGGCAAGACCGTCGAGCAGATCAACGCCGACGGCGACCGCGACCGCTGGTTCACGGCCCCCGAGGCGCTCGATTACGGCTTCGTCGACCACATCCGCGACTCGGCCCTCGACGTCATCGGCGGCGGCGGCACCGCCGGAACCGCGAGCTGACGGCACCCGAAGGCGAAAGAGAGAGAACCCGAATGCAGACCCCCACCTTCGGCGGCGCGCCGCTGGCACCTCAGGGCCTCCAGATGCCCGGCAGCCGCTACATCCTGCCGCAGTTCGAGGAGCGCACGGCCTACGGCTACAAGCGCCAGGACCCGTACAACAAGCTGTTCGAGGACCGCGTGATCTTCCTGGGCGTCCAGGTCGACGACGCGTCGGCGGATGACGTCATGGCCCAGCTCCTCGTGCTCGAGAGCCAGGATCCCGACCGCGACATCATCATGTACATCAACTCGCCCGGCGGCTCGTTCACGGCGATGACTGCGATCTACGACACCATGCAGTACGTGTCGCCGCAGATCCAGACGGTCGTGCTCGGTCAGGCCGCCTCGGCGGCTGCCGTGCTGCTGGCCGCCGGCGCCCCCGGCAAGCGCCTCGCGCTGCCGAACGCCCGCATCCTGATCCACCAGCCCGCCGTCGGCGAGGCCGGGCACGGTCAGGCGTCCGACATCGAGATCCAGGCCGCGGAGATCCTCCGTATGCGGACGTGGCTCGAAGAGACGCTCGCGAAGCACTCGAACAAGACGCAGGCAGAGGTGAACAAGGACATCGACCGCGACAAGATCCTCTCCGCCGAGGAGAGCGTCGCATACGGTCTCGTCGACCAGGTGCTCACCACGCGCAAGCGCGGCCAGCAGGCGGCGCTGACGAAGTAGTCGCTTCGACAGCAGCGGTTCTTCGACGCCCCGTCGTCCGGATTCTCCGGCGGCGGGGCGTCGTCGTGCTCCCGGGTGCCTCGTCCGCTCAGCGCGAAACCGACGATTCCACAACGTGCGTCGCAATGCCGCCGCATGTCGGCGTCAGCTATTAGGCTCGGAGAACAGCTGGGGGGCTTGCCCCGACGTCACGAGGAGGAGCGGCATGGCACGCATCGGTGAGAGCGCCGACCTGTTCAAGTGCTCCTTCTGCGGGAAGAGTCAGAAGCAGGTCCAGCAGCTGATCGCAGGACCGGGCGTCTACATCTGCGACGAATGCGTCGAGCTCTGCAACGAGATCATCGAAGAGCGCATGGCCGAGTCCTCATCGGGCGTCGTCGCAGACTTCGATCTGCCCAAGCCCCGCGAGATCTTCGCGTTCCTCGAGGAGTACGTCGTCGGTCAGACCGACGCCAAGCGGGCACTGTCGGTCGCCGTGTACAACCACTACAAGCGCGTCCGAGCGCACGGCACGATCCAGTCGGCCGAGCAGCGCGCCGATGAGATCGAGCTCGCCAAGAGCAACATCCTCCTGCTGGGCCCCACGGGCTGCGGCAAGACCTATCTGGCACAGACGCTCGCCAAGCGTCTCAACGTGCCGTTCGCCGTCGCCGACGCCACCGCACTCACCGAGGCCGGCTATGTCGGCGAAGACGTCGAGAACATCCTCCTCAAGCTGCTGCAGGCCGCCGACTTCGACACGAAGCGCGCCGAGACCGGCATCATCTACATCGACGAGGTCGACAAGATCGCCCGCAAGGCCGAGAATCCGTCGATCACCCGCGATGTGTCAGGGGAGGGCGTCCAGCAGGCGCTGCTGAAGATCCTCGAGGGAACGGTCGCGTCGGTGCCGCCCCAGGGCGGGCGCAAGCACCCCCATCAGGAATTCATCCAGATCGACACGACGAACGTGCTCTTCATCGTCGCCGGCGCCTTCGCCGGCCTCGAAGACATCATCTCGTCGCGCGTCGGCAAGCACGGCGTCGGATTCGGCGCCTCGCTGCACCGCAAGGACGAAGACCTCCACCTTTTCGGCGACGTGCAGCCCGAAGACCTCCACAAGTTCGGGCTGATCCCCGAGTTCATCGGCCGGCTGCCCGTCATCGCCTCGGTCTCGCCGCTCGATCGCGAAGCGCTCATGGAGATCCTCACCGAGCCGAAGAACGCACTCGTGAAGCAGTACCACCGCATGTTCGAGCTCGACGGCGTCGCACTGGAGTTCGACCGTGAGGCGCTCGAGGCCATCGCCGACCTCGCCGTGGCTCGCAAGACGGGCGCTCGCGGCCTGCGCGCGATCCTCGAGGACGTGCTGGGACCGATCATGTTCGAGATCCCCTCGACAGACGACGTCGACAAGGTCGTCGTGACCCGAGCGGCCGTCGAAGAGGGCGCCCTTCCCACGCTCGTCCTGCGGGAGAAGCGCAAGAGCGCCTGACCGTCCTCCCCTCACGCATCACCGTGGGGCCCTCGCCAGCATCGAAGCGCGAACCTTCGCGCGGACGCGCGAAGCCATGCATGGCATACGGGAGCGTGTCGGAGGTGCCCAGTAGCTTCGGCGTGTGAGCAGCCCGCGCCCCTTCTCGATCCAGGTGCCCGATTCCGAACTCGACGATCTGCGAGAGCGTCTCGCGCGGTTCCGGCCGCTGCCGGACTCACCACGCCGGCCGGAGTCCGGCATGAGCGCCCACTACCTCGCCGAGCTCGTCGCGACGTGGCGCACGTGGGACTGGCGGGGTCGCGAACGGTGGCTCAACCGGCATCCGCAATTCCTCGCCGAGATCGGGGACAGCACCGTCCATTTCGCCCACCTGCGTTCCGACCGCGATGATGCGCCGGCGCTGCTGGTCATGCACGGCTGGCCGCACACGTTCGCACTGCAGCTGGATTTCGCCGACCTGCTGCCCGATTTCCACGTCGTCGTGCCGAGCTTTCCCGGCTTCGGCTACTCCTCGGCCTACACCGACGGGCCCGTCACCGAGGTCCGCCTTGCCGCCACGATGCACGCGCTCATGACGGATGTGCTGGGTTACGAGAAGTACCTCACGTACGGCGAGGACGTGTCGGCCAACGTGAACGATCTGATCGCCGGCTCCTATCCCGACGCGGTGAGCGGCGTCATCGTGACGCACTCGCACTTCCCGTCGATGGCCGAGCGTCCGGAACTCACGGCACCCGACGAGGTGGCGTTCTTCGCGCGCCTCCAGCAGTGGGGCGGCGCCAACGGCGCGTACGGTCACGTGCAGGCGACGCGCCCCGACACTCTGGCGGCGGCGCTGAACGACTCCCCGGCAGGGCTGATCGCCTGGCTGGCTGAGAAGCTGGTCGAGTGGAGTGACACGCCTCCGGCGGATCCACGGGCGGTCGAACGTCGCATCTCGCGGGAGCGCATCCTCACCGAGGCGATGATCTACTGGACGACGCAGAGCATCGGCTCCTCCTTCCGCCCGTACTACGAGGGCGCCGACCAGCCCGATGAGATGCCGCCGGTCTCGATTCCGGCATCCGTGCACATCCAGCGTCACGAAGGCGACTATCCGGAATCGCTCGCGCGGCGTTTCTACCGTGACCTGCGCACGTTCGAGCGCCTCGATGAGGGAGGGCATTTCGCGGTCGCCGAGGTGCCCTCGGTCATGGCCGAGCGGGTGCGCGCGTTCGCGCGCGAGCTGGACCTCGTCTGACGTTGTTCGGCGGCGGAGCACTCGCTGCCTCGCTGCTCACCATGGCCGTTTTCGGCCAGTCGCGAATGGCCGCAAAGGGCGACGCGCCCGTCATGCCGACACGCGTCTACTCGAAGCATGTCAGCACTCGCACTCTCATCCCACGACCACGACTCGCCGGTGACTCTCCCGGCTGCCCCGTCGCGCACGGCCGAATATGCCGAGCCGACCGGGACGATCTTCCTCGATCGACGGCTGAACGGTCCGCGCCGCTCCGCCAACGGGGGGTTCGCCGCCGGCTCCCTTGCTCAGCACATTGACGCGGAGACGGTCACCGTCGTCCTGCATCGACCGATCCCGCTCGGCCTCGAACTTCCGGTCGTCGGGGATGGGCGCGGTGGGGGAGTGGTCCACCATCGTGGCCGGCTGATCGCGCTGGCCCGACCCGGTCAGCTCAGCGACTCCCCGGCACCGCCTCCGCCGACGTACGACGAGGCGCTGCTCGCGCGGTCGCGGTACCCGCTGGCAGGCGTGCGGCATCCGCTTGCGGACTGCGTGGTGTGCGGCGTGGACCGCACGGACGGCATGCACGTGACCCTCGGCCCGCTCGAGGGCACTGCCGGCCGCCTCGCGGCACCGTGGAGCGTCGATACGCGGATCTCGCACGCCGGCACTGCCGACTATCCCGCCGTGTGGGGCGCGCTCGACTGCCCGAGCTACCCCGCCCACGCGCTCGAGAATCGCATCCTGTGCCTGCTGGGCACGATCACCGCCCGTGTGGAGCGCCGCCCGCGCGTCGGGGAGCACCTCGTGATCCACAGCTGGACGCGTGAGCAGCACGGCCGGCGGTACGAGACATCGGCCGCGATGGTCGACAGCCGTGGGGCACTGGTCGCGCGCGCCGACGCGACGTGGATCGCTGTGAAGCATCCGCGCGTCGCGGCCCTCGCGGCGTGGCGCTGGTAGCGGCATCGGCGGAGGGATGGCCGATTCCGGCCACTCCCCGCGGGCCGGACCGTGACCCATACTGATGTCGTGTCCACCGTCCGCTACGCCTGGTCGGGTTCCGACGACGTCGCGTGGTCGGAGATGGGCGCCGGCGCGCCGCTGCTCATCGGCGGCTGGTGGATGAGTCATCTCGAGCGCGATTGGGAGTACGGGCCCTTCCGCACCTTCGTCGAGGCGATGGCGCGTCACCGGCGCGTCCTGCGCATGGACACGCCGGGGAGCGGGTTGTCGAGGACCAGGCCGGAGACGCCCGACAGCCTGGAGCCGCACGTCGATGCGATGAAGGCGGTGCTCGATGCCGCCGAGGCCGAGCAGGCCACGCTGTTCGCGGGGTCGTCCGGCTGTGCGATCGCCGTGCAGTTCGCGGCCCGCCACCCGGAGCGTGTGCGTCGCCTCGTCCTCTCGGGAGCGTACCTGGACGGGTCATCGATCGCCTCGCCCGGCGACCGCGCCGCACTGGTGGAGCTCGTGCGCAAGAGCTGGGGGGTGAGTTCCCGCGTGATGTCCGACATCTTCTACCCTGACGCGACTGCGGAGCAGCGCCGCGCCTTCGCGCGTCACCAGCGTTCGACGGCCACCGCGGCGGCCGCGGCAGCCGGACTGCAGGCCGTCTACTCGTTCGACGCGCGCGCCGCGGCGCCACAGGTGCGGGCACCGACCCTGGTGTTGCACCGGCGGGGGGACCGGGCAATTCCCCTCGCGCTGGGCGCCGCCACGGCGGCCGCGATCCCGGGCGCGCACCTGGAAGTGCTCGAGGGTCCCGATCACCACCCGTGGCACGGCGACGCGAGCGCGTTCCTGCGACGGGCGCTCGCCTTCGACGCGGTCGCTGAGGAACAGCTCGGCGGCGACCTCGTCCTACCGCCCGCGATGGCGGCGCCGGATGGAGCGAGCGCGAAGACGTCTCCGATCTCCGCACGGGAGCGCGAGGTGCTCCTGCTGATCTCCCAGGGCAAGACGGACGCGCAGATCGCGGCAGAGCTGTTCCTCAGCGTCCACACGGTGCACCGGCACGTCGCCAACGCGCGCACCAAGCTCGGAGTGCCCTCGCGAGCAGCAGCGGCGGCATGGGCGATCGCCCACACCGCCGCTCCTTAGGCGGATCTAGCCGGCGAGGCCGCGGCGCTCCAGCAGCGGCTGGATCTCCGCATCCCGCCCGCGGAAGTCCCGGTAGGCCTCGAGCGGATCCTTCGATCCGCCGACGCCCAGGAGGCGGCCGCGGAAACGATCGCCGTTCTCCCGACGCAGGCCGCCGTTCTCACGGAACCACTCGACGGTGTCGGCGTCCAGGACCTCGCTCCAGATGTAGGAGTAGTAGCCCGCGCTGTAGCCACCCGAGAACACATGCGCGAAGTACGTCGACGAGTACCGCGTCGGCACGACAGGGTTGTCGAGACCGATGTCGGCCAGGGCCGCGGCCTCGAACGCAGCGACGTCGAGGTCTGCCGACACCTCGTCGACGGAGAGCGAGTGCCAGGCCTGGTCGAGCCACGCCGCCGCAAGGTACTCGCTCGTCGCGAAGCCCTGGTTGAACGCCTCCGAGGCGTGCAGCTTCTCGACGATCTCGGTCGGGAGCGGCTCATCCGTGTCGATGTGGCGGGCGTACGAAGCCAGGATCTCGGGCCAGTAGATCCACATCTCGTTGACCTGGCTCGGGAACTCGACGAAGTCGCGGTAGACGTTGGTGCCCGCGAAGTGCGGGTACGTCACCGTCGCGAACAGGCCGTGGAGCGCGTGGCCGAACTCGTGGAACAGCGTCGTCACCTCGTCGAGGCTCAGAAGCGTCGGACGCCCCGCCGCGGGCTTCGGGACGTTCAGGTTGTTGACCACGATGGGCTGCGTGCCGCGCAGGCGCGACTGCAGGACGATCGAGTTCATCCACGCGCCGCCGCGCTTCGTGTCGCGGGTGTACAGGTCGAGGATGTAGAGCCCGAGTGCCGATCCGTCGGCGTTGTGAACCTCGAAGACGCGCGTATCGGGGTGATAGCCGCCGAGATCGCCGCGCTCGGTGAAGGTGATGCCGTAGAGATCGCTGGCCGCGCGGAACACGCCGTCCTGAAGTACGCGCTCGGCCTCGAACCACGGGCGCAGCGCAGACCGGTCGAGGTCGTACTCCGCCGCCCTCACCTTCTCGGTGCAGAACGCCCAGTCGTGCGCTTCCAGGGGGAACGGGTCGCCACCGGCGTCGATGATCGCCTGCAGCTTCTCCTGCTCCCTGCGCGCGTTGCGGGCTGCGGGCACCGCGAGCTGGCGGAGCAGGTCGTGCACTGCTGCGGGGGAGCCCGCGGTCTCGTCCGACGTGATGTAGGCCGCGTGCGAGTCGTAGCCGAGGAGCGCCGCGCGCTCTGCGCGCAGGCGCACGATCTCGAGCAGAGTGGCTCGGTTGTCGTGCTCGTTGCCGCGAGAGCCGCGGGAACGGGATGCCGTCAGCAGTCGTGCACGGGATTCCCTGTCGGTGAGGCTCGAGAGGTAGGGGTGGCCGGTGAAGAGCGTCAGTGTGACGACCCACTTGCCGTCGAGGCCGCGATCGGACGCCGCCTGTGCCGCTGCGGACAGCTCGCCCTCGGAGAGTCCGTCGAGCTCCGTCGCGTCGTCGAAGACGACCGCCAGGTCGTTCGTGTCGGCGAGCAGGTTCTTCTCGAACTGCGTGGTGAGGGTCGAGACGCGCTGGTTCAGCTCGATGAGGTGCTTCTTCGCCTCGTCGTCGAGGCCGGCGCCGGCGTGGGACATCTCCGTGTGGTGGCGTTCGACGAGATACCGCTGCTCCGGCGTGAGGTCGAGCTGATCGAGCTGATCGTAGATCGTCTTGATGCGCCAGTACAGCGCCGAGTCGAGCTGGATCGAGTCCTGGTGGGCCGACATCAGCGGCGCGAGCTGCTCCTCGATCTGCTGGATGTCGTCCGTCGCGTCCGCCGATGACACCGTGTAGAACGTCCGTGCGACATCGCCCAGGAGACGCCCGCTCTCCTCGAGCGGGACGAGGGTGTTCTCGAACGTCGGCATGGACCGCACCCGGGTGATCGCCGAGACCTCGGCGGTGTGTGCCGCGAAAGCCTGCTCGAACGCGGGCAGGTAGTGCTCGGGGAGGATCGCGGCGTAGTCCGGAAGCCCGTAGGGGAGTGAGCTGGGCGCGAGAAGCGGGTTGTCGTTCGGCATGGCGTCCAGCCTAGTCACGCGGCCGTGCATGCCGAGATCTCTTTGCAAACAGATGATTGCAAAGAAACCCTTGCAAAGAGATCTTTGCATCGCTACTCTGGGGGACATGGCAGAGAACGAGGAGCAGCAGGCGGATGCCGCGGCCCGCAGCGAACAGCGTCACAACGAGGATCGGGTCCTCGACTCCGGCGCCCTGCGCGCACTCGCGCACCCCCTCCGCGTGAGGATCTACGACATCCTCAGCCAGTACGGCCCGCAGACGGCCAGCTCCCTCGCCGAGCGGCTGGGCGAGTCCAGCGGCTCGACGAGCTACCACCTGCGCGCACTCGCCAAGCAGGACCTCATCCGGGAGGCCCCCGATCGCGGCACCGGCCGCGAACGGTGGTGGGAGCGTCCGGTCGGGGGCGTGTCGTTCGCCAACCCCGACGCGATGTCCACTCCGGCCGGCCGTGCCGCGACCCAGGTGGTCATGAACGAGTTCCTGCGCAACCGCAACGATCAGCTGCTCGAGTTCGTCAACCGGGGGATCGGCGGTGAGGACGAGCTCTGGCAGGACGGCACGCTCATCTCCACGGCCACGGCGCGACTCACACCCGAGCAGAGCAAAGAACTGACTCTCAAGATCATGGCCCTGATCGACGAGGCCGTGGACAACTACCGCAACCAGACCGGCGAGAACGTACGCCCCGTCACCATCCGGGCTGACGTCTTCCCGCTTCCGCAACTAGGAGGACAGTCATGACCACCATCACGGCAGGCGAACTCGCGGCACGCGGCTTCGATGCATCGGCCACACGATTCGACCGCGCGCTGCTGCGCGCGGCATCCGCTATCGACGCGTACGTGATCGCGCGCGTCGAGCGGCGGGACGGCGCCGAACGACGCGGCGCACTGGCCGCACAGACCGCCGTGAGCGGCGCACGACGCGACGCCGAGGCGCTCGCGGCGACGGGGATGCTCCCGCGATGAGCGAGAGCATCGACACCGTCGAGCGGCCGGGGACGCCGGCCGGGCGGGCACGCAGGGTCCCGCTCGGCCGCGACTTCGGCAAGCTGTGGACGGCTGCGGCTTTCAGCAACCTCGCGGACGGGGTCGGCCGCGTCGCCGTCCCGCTGATCGCGACCACGCTCACCCGCGACCCGCTCGCGATCTCCGCGCTCAGCGCCCTGGCGTTCCTGCCGTGGCTCGTCTTCGGACTGCCTGCGGGCATGATCGTCGACCGGTTCGATCGCCGATGGGTCATGGCGATCGCCAACGGCCTTCGCGGGCTCGCCGCCGTCGGGCTCGCCGCCCTCACGGTCACGGGCGCCATCAGCATCTGGTGGCTGTTCGCCGGCGTGCTCGTGTTCGGCCTGGGGGAGACTCTCTTCGACAACGCGACCAACTCCATCGTCCCGAGCGTGGTGCAGCGCCCCGCGCTGGACCGTGCCAACGGCTGGCTGCAGGCAGCGCAGATCACTATCGACAGCTTCATCGCCGCTCCCATCGGCGGCGTCCTGTTCGCCGTCGCGCTCGCGCTGCCGCTCTGGGTCGGGGCCGCGGGCTACCTCATCCCCATCGTCCTCGCGGTGATGCTGCCGCTGTCGGCCGCGCGCCCGTTGCGGGCCGAGGCTCCGACGGGCAAGAGCGCGGCGTCGACGGCAGAGGCAGCGGTCGCCGCCGGCGAGCCGCTCGCAGCGGCCGATATGGACGCCGACGTCGAGGCGAGCGCCGAGATCGAGGCCCCGGAGACCGCCGCACCGGTGAACGTGTCCGCCCGCGAAGCCCTCGTCTATCTCTGGCGGCACCGCTTCCTCCGGTCGATGGTGGTCTTCACCTCCATCGTGGGCTGCGCGTTCGCCTTCGCCCAGGCGCCGGTGTTCCTCTACTTCCTCGATGTGCACGGTGTCGCGCCGGCCGCCATCGGGCTCGTCACCGCCGGGATCGGGCTGGGCGGCCTCGGCGGCTCGCTGGTCGCGGCGTCGCTCGTCGCGAAGTTCGGACGCGGCAAGGTCATGCTCGGCGCCAACATCGTCGCTGCGGTCGGACTCGCGGGAGTGTGGGCCGCGCCGGAGGCGATCTCGGCGACCATCGCGTACGCCATCATGGCGGCAGCGGTGTCGATCTGGAACGTGCCGTGGGGCGCCCTGCGTCAGCGGATCGTGCCGGGGCACCTGTTCGGCCGCGTGCTGGGCATCAGCCGCACGCTGACGTGGGGCATCTTCCCGTTCGCGACGCTCCTCGGCGGCTGGGTGGCGCGCATCGATCTGCGACTGCCGTTCCTGCTCGCCGCCGGTGTCACGCTGGTCGCGACCGCGGTCGCCGTGCGGCTGCTGCTCTCTGCCTCGACGCACAACGCGCCGGAGGAGTGAGCCCAGGCCTACCCGAAGCCGTCGTCCGGATCGTTCCGGGCGACGGCTTCGCCGTCGGCGTCGAGCGTCACGATCACCCCGGTGTCGAGCTCCGCGATCGGCTTGCCCTCGAGCCAGGTGAGGGTCCAGCGCGGCCGCGGCTGACCGAGCTGGTCGCCCGGGATCGTCTCGTCGACGGAGCGGATGCCGCGGCGCAGCGCCTCAGGCACCGCTTGAGGTGGTTCGTCGCCCGAGGTCCAGCGCGTTCCGAGCTGCATGTCACGCCTCCTGGGGGACGAGTTCGATCTCCGACACCGACAGGGCGTCGGCCTCCGCATAGGCGATCTCGGCGATGCGCCCGACGGCCTTGAGGTCGCCCTCCGCGAGTCGCAGCACCGCGATGGCCTCGGCCGGAGCTGCGATCGTGACCTGCGACACCTCCGCCTTCTGCGACACCTTCGCCTCGGTCTTCGCGCGGCGCACCCCGATGAGCGCCTCGCCGACGATGCTGAGCACCGCCGGGTCGCCCTCGATGCCGAGCGGCTCCGGCCACTCGGCGTTGTGCACCGAGCTGTCGTTGAACCACGACCACGATTCCTCGGCCGCGAACGCGAGCACCGGGGCGAACAGGCGCAGGAGCGTGGACAGCGCGATGCGCAGCGCGAGCGCCGCGGATGGCTGGCCCACGTCGGCCTGGTTGTAGGCGCGCTCCTTGACCAGCTCGAGGTAGTCGTCGCAGAAGGTCCAGAAGAACGACTCGGTGACCTCGAGCGCACGGGCGTGGTCGTAGGCGTCCAGCGCCTTGGTCGCATCGCGCACGACCGCGTCCAGGGCGGTGAGCATCGAGGCGTCCAGCGCGTGGGTCACCTGCGCGTCCGCGGGTACGGGGAACGACAGCACGAACTTCGCCGCGTTGAGCACCTTGATCGCGAGGCGACGGCCGATCTTCACCTGCGTCGGGTTCTGCGGGTCGAACGCCGCGTCGGTGCCGAGACGGCTCGACGCCGCCCAGTACCGCACCGCGTCCGAGCCGTGCTGCGAGAGGATGTCGGCCGGAGTGACGACGTTGCCCTTCGACTTCGACATCTTCTTGCGGTCGGGATCCACGATGAAGCCCGAGATCGCGGCATCCGTCCACGGCGCGCGGTCGTCCTCGAGGGCGCTGCGGAGCAGCGTCGAGAACAGCCACGTGCGGATGATGTCCTGGCCCTGCGGGCGCAGGTCGAACGGCGCGACGAGGTTCCAGAGCTCGGGATCGCGCTCCCAGCCGCCGGCGAGCTGCGGCGTCAGCGACGAGGTCGCCCAGGTGTCGAAGATGTCGTTCTCACCCTCGAAACCGCCCGGCACTCCGCGCTGGTCGGCCGTGTACCCGGCCGGCACATCGGTCGAGGGGTCGACAGGCAGCGATGCGTCGTCGGGTCTGATGACGCGGTCGTAGTCGCGCTCGCCGTTCTCGTCGAGGGCGTACCAGACCGGGATCGGCACGCCGAAGAAGCGCTGACGCGACACCAGCCAGTCCCCGGTGAGGCCGTTCGTCCAGTTCTCGAAGCGCACCCGCATGAAGTCCGGGTGCCACGACATCGAGGCGCCGAGCGAGATGAGCTTTTCGCGCAGCGCCTCGTCGCGAGCGCCGTTGCGGATGTACCACTGGCGCGTCGAGACGATCTCCATCGGGCGATCGCCCTTCTCGTAGAACTTCACCACGTGCGTGAACGGCTTCGGGTCGCCGATGAGCTCGCCGGACTCCTGCAACAGCTCCACCACGCGCTTCTTGGCGGAGAACACCGTCTTGCCGGCCAGCTCGGCGTACGCCGCCTTGCCGCCATCCGTTGTGATGGCGTCCGGTGCGTCCGGAACGATACGACCGTCCAGGCCGAGGATGGTCCGGTTCGGCAGGTTCAGCTCACGCCACCAGATGATGTCGGTCACGTCGCCGAAGGTGCAGATCATCGCGATGCCCGAGCCCTTGTCGGGCTGGGCGAGCGGGTGAGCCAGCACCGGCACCTCGACGTCGAAGAGCGGGGTGCGCACGGTGGTGCCGAAGAGCGGCTGGTAGCGCTCGTCGTCGGGGTGCGCGACCAGCGCGACGCAGGCCGCAAGCAGCTCGGGACGCGTCGTCTCGATGTGCACATCGCCCGAGCCGTCCGTCTTGTGGAACGCGATGCGGTGGAAGGCGGCGGGCTGCTCGCGCTCCTCGAGCTCGGCCTGTGCGATCGCCGTGCGGAAGTCGATGTCCCACATCGTGGGCGCGAGGTCCTGGTAGGCCTCGCCGCGCTCCAGGTTGCGCAGGAACGCCCGCTGACTGGTGCGGATCGTGTCGTCGGAGATGGTGCGGTAGGTCTGCGTCCAGTCGACGCTCAGTCCCAGCTGGCGGAACAGCGCCTCGAAGTGCTTCTCGTCCTCGACGGTGAGCCGCTCGCACAGCTCGATGAAGTTGCGGCGGCTGACGGGCACCTGGTCGGCGGCGCGGCTGGACTTGTTGTCGCCGCCCTCGAACGGAGGGGTGAAGCCGGGAACATACGCCAGCGACGGGTCGCAGCGCACGCCGTAGTAGTTCTGCACACGACGCTCGGTGGGCAGGCCGTTGTCGTCCCATCCCATCGGGTAGAACACCGTCTTGCCGCGCATGCGCTCGTAGCGCACCTTGAGATCGGTGTGCGTGAACGAGAAGACGTGTCCGATGTGGAGACTGCCCGACGCGGTCGGCGGGGGAGTGTCGACCGAGTACACGCCCTCGCGGCCCACCTCGGCGGCGCGAACGCGATCGAACAGGTACGTGCCCTGCTCGGACCACGCGGCATCCCACTTGTCCTCGAGGCCCTCCAGTGCGGGCTTGTCCGGAATCTGTCCCTGTGCGGGGCGGCCGTCGGTCATGCGGAACTCCTCGAGCGATATGTGCGGCACTGTGTGAGCGTGCCTGAGTGTGGGATGACGCTCGATTCTAGCCCGGCTGCGCTCGACCCGGAAAAGCGGGCGGATGCCGCGACAGCCGGCATCCGTCCGCTCTCGGGCGCGTCTGGATTCAGGCCGTCGCCGTCGCCGTCGCGGTCGCGCTGGCCGGGTCGGTCGCGAGTTCCGGCTCGACGGCGCGCCGCGCGGCGAGCCAGGCCGACACGAGCGTGACCGCCGACATGATCGCCAGGATCACGCCGGGATGCCACCACGCGTAGCCGGTCGCCTCGCCGAGGGTGAGTGTGAGGAACGGGACGAATCCGCTGATCGTCGCCGCCAGCGCGTACGCGAACGACAGGGCAGAGTAGCGGAACCGGTCGGGGAAGAGGTCGTTCATCAGCCCGCCGAGTGCCGCCCACGCCATCGTCGGAAGGATCCCGCCGATGAGCATCGTCGCGACCAGGATCGGGAACGTGGCGAACTGGAGGAGGAAATACATCGGGAACGTGATGAGCAGAGTGCCGACCGCACCCCACAGGACGACGCGTGCCGACCCGATGCGCGACGCCCACCCCCCGAACAGCGGGATGGTCACGAGCTGCAGGAGGCCGCCGATCGTGGTCGCGATGAGCAGGTCCTGGAAGCTGAAACCCAGCTGCTCCACCCCGTAGTTGACGGTGTAGGTGTTCATGAGCGAGTACGACCCGATGCCCAGCAGGGCAGCGCCGATCGCGATCGCCATCGCGCCGGGGCGCTTGGCGAACATCGTGATGAACGGGATGCGATCGCGGCGCCCCTCCGCCACGACGCCCTCGAACACGGGTGTCTCGGAGATCGACCAGCGCAGGTACAGCGACACCAGCAGCAGCGGGATGGCGAGGAGGAACGGGATGCGCCATCCCCACTCGGCGATCTGCTCGGCGGGGAGCACCGCGGTGAGGACGATGAACACGGCCGCCGAGAGGATCGATCCGACGGGGGAGCCGAGCTGGGGGATCGCGGCGTAGAACGCGCGCTTGACCGGGCCGGAGTTCTCGGTCGCGATGAGGATCGATCCGCCCCACTCGCCGCCCAGGGACAGGCCCTGCACGATGCGCAGCACGATCAGGAGGACGGCTCCGAGCCAGCCCGCCTGCGCGTAGGTCGGCAGGAGGCCGATCAACCCGGTCGCGACGCCCATGATGCCCACGGTCCACAGCAGGGTGGCCCTGCGGCCGACGCGGTCGCCCATGTAGCCGAAGATCACGGCACCGATGGGGCGCACCACGAAGGCGAGCGCGATCGTCAGGAACGCCGCGCTCGTGGCGCCGAACTGCCCGAGCGGGTCGAAGAACAGCGGCCCGACGAAGAACGCCGAGAAGTAGGCGAAGAGGTAGAAGTCGAAGGATTCGAGCGAGGTTCCCACCATCGAGGCCCACGCGACTCTGCGCGTCGGGGTGGATTCGGGAACCAGAGCGGATTCGGGTGCTGCTGCGGTCACGGATGTCAATCTTGGCACGAGTCCAGAAACCCCGTCGCCGTGCTCCGCATTCCCCCCTTGCACAGCCACGGTAGACTCGTCCCAGCAGCGTCGATCCGGCCATCACCGGGGAGCTCTCGGAAGAACAGGTGTCCGCTCACGCGGATTCCCCACTAGAACCGAGCGGGTCAGGCCCGTCACAGCCGCAGTGAGAGAGGGCAGCTCGGCCCCGTCGAAGGACCGAGACGTCAAAGCAGGGTGGTACCGCGGTACGTCTGGTCACCGTTCCAGGCATATCGTCCCCGCAGGAAGCACACGAGCGAGCACCTGCGAGAGAAGATGACCTACCCCCGCCCCTCCGCCTTCGGACCTGCGGCCGATGCCTCGGCACGCCCGGGGACCGGAGCGAGTCCCGTCGTCCCGAGCCCCCGCTTCCCCGACATCGAGCGCGAGATCCTCGCGTTCTGGAAGGCCGACCAGACCTTCCGCGCCTCGATCGAGCAGCGCGACGGCGCCGACGAGTGGGTCTTCTACGACGGTCCGCCGTTCGCCAACGGACTGCCCCACTACGGCCACCTCCTCACCGGCTACGCCAAGGACGTCTTCCCGCGCTTCCAGACCATGCGCGGCAAGAAGGTCGACCGCGTGTTCGGCTGGGACACGCACGGACTGCCCGCCGAACTGGAGGCGATGAAGCAGCTCGGCATCACCGAGAAGAGCGAGATCGAGGCCATGGGCATCGCCGCGTTCAATGCCAAGTCCCGCGAATCGGTGCTCGCCTACACGCGCGAGTGGGAGGACTACGTCACCCGGCAGGCGCGCTGGGTCGACTTCGAGCGGGGCTACAAGACGCTGGACCTCACCTACATGGAGTCCGTGCTGTGGGCGTTCAAGACGATCTACGACAAGGGTCTGGCCTATGAGGGCCACCGTGTCCTGCCGTACTGCTGGCGCGACGAGACACCGCTCTCGGCACACGAGCTGCGGATGGACGACGACGTCTACAAGATGCGTCAGGACCCGTCGGTGACGATCACGTTCCCGCTGACGGGCCTGAAGGCGGAGGCGCTCGGCCTCACCGGCGTGCGCGCGCTCGCCTGGACGACGACGCCGTGGACCCTGCCCACGAATCTCGCCCTCGCCGTCGGCCCCGGCATCCGCTACGTGGTCGTGCCCGGGGGACCCCACGGGGCGGCCGATGTGCACCGCGACGACGAGCCCGCCGAAGCGGAGTCGCACCGCTATCTCCTCGCCGAGGAGCTCCTCGCGGGGTACGCGAAGGACCTCGGCTACGACTCCGCGGAGGCCGCGCGCGAAGCCGTCGAGCAGACCGTCCTCGGGACGGAGCTCGAGGACGTCACGTACGACCGCCTGTTCGACTACTACGCGGATGCCTCGATCTGGGGCACGCAGCGTGCGTGGCGCATCCTCGTCGACGACTACGTCACCACCGGCGACGGCACCGGCATCGTGCACCAGGCCCCGGCCTTCGGTGAGGACGACCAGCGGGTGACAGAGGCCGCCGGCATCCCGCTCATCATGAGCCTCGATGACGGCGGACGCTTCCTGCCGCAGGTCACGGATGTCGCCGGGCAGCTCTGGATGGACGCCAACCGCCCGCTCATCCGGCTGCTCCGCCAGGAGGGGCGACTCCTCCGCGAGGCGAGCTACGAGCACTCGTACCCGCACTGCTGGCGGTGCCGCAACCCGCTCATCTACCGCGCGGTGTCGAGCTGGTTCATCCGCGTCACCGACATCAAGGACCGCATGCTCGCGAACAACGAGCAGATCACCTGGGTGCCCGAGAACGTCAAGCACGGGCAGTTCGGCAAGTGGCTCGAGGGGGCGCGCGACTGGTCCGTCAGCCGCAACCGCTACTGGGGCTCGCCGATCCCGGTGTGGAAGAGCGACGACCCGGAGCACCCGCGCGTCGACGTCTACGGCTCGCTGGAGGATCTGGAGCGGGACTTCGGCCGCCTGCCGCGCAACGCGGAGGGAGAGGTCGATCTGCACCGGCCGTACATCGACGACCTGACGCGCCCGAATCCCGACGACCCGACCGGCAAGAGCACGATGCGCCGCATCGAGGACGTCTTCGACGTCTGGTTCGACTCCGGCTCGATGCCATATGCCCAGGTGCACTATCCGTTCGAGAACCAGCAGTGGTTCGACGAGCATTCGCCCGCCGACTTCATCGTCGAGTACATCGGGCAGACGCGCGGCTGGTTCTACGTGATGCACGTGCTGTCGACCGCGCTGTTCGACCGGCCTGCGTTCACGGGCGTCTCGTGCCACGGCATCGTGCTCGGCAGCGACGGGCTCAAGATGTCGAAGTCGCTGCAGAACTATCCCGACGTCAGCGAGGTCTTCGACCGCGACGGTTCCGACGCGATGCGCTGGTTCCTCATGTCGAGCTCGGTGCTGCGCGGCGGCAACCTCATCGTCACCGAGGAGGGCATCCGCGCCGGCGTGCGCGAGTTCCTGCTGCCGCTGTGGAACGCCTGGTACTTCTTCGCGACCTACGCCAACGCGGCCGGCGGCGCGACCGGCGAGGGCTACCAGGCCTCGTGGCGCACCGACTCGACCGACGTGCTGGACCGCTACATCCTGGCGCTCGCGGGCGACCTCGTGCGCGATGTCGCCGCCGACCTCGAGGTGCTGGACTCGACGCTCGCCGCGGCGAAGCTCCGCGACTTCGCCGAAGCGCTGACGAACTGGTACATCCGCCGCTCGCGTGACCGTTTCTGGGTCGGCGTCTCCGACGACCCGAAGAGCCGAGAGGCGTTCGACACGCTGTACACGGTGCTCGAGACGCTGACCCGCGTCGCGGCGCCGCTGATCCCGCTCGTCGCCGAGAAGTTCTGGCAGGGCCTCACCGGGGGCCGCAGCGTGCACCTTCAGGACTGGCCGGACGCCGACGCGTTCCCCGCCGCGGACGACATCCGCACCGCGATGGACGCCGTGCGCGAGGCATCCAGCGTGGCGAACGCCCTCCGCAAGAAGGAGGGCCGTCGCGTACGCCTGCCGCTGCCGGCACTGACCGTGGCGGTGGCGGATGCCGCGTCGCTCGCCCAGTTCGACGGCATCCTGCGCGACGAGCTCAACGTGAAGTCGGTCGAGCTGATCGAGCTGGGTGACGACGTCTCGACACGCTATGGCATCAGCAAGCGCCTCAGCGTGAATGCGCGAGCCGCAGGCCCGCGCCTCGGCAAGCAGGTGCAGCATGTCATCGCCGGCGCCAAGGCGGGCGTCTGGGAGGAACGCGACGGCGGCGTGGTGGTCGACGGCATCGCCCTGGAGCCGGGGGAGTACGACCTCACCCTCGAGGCGGGCGGCGTCGCCGACGGCACCGCCATCGCGCTGCTCTCGGGCGACGGCTTCGTGCTGCTGGACACCACGACGACGCCCGAGCTCGAGGCCGAGGGCCTGGCCCGCGATGTCATCCGCGCCGTGCAGGATACCCGCAAGGCGGCCGGCTTCGACGTCAGCGATCGCATCGGGCTCGGCCTGCTATTCGACGACGCCGCGGACGCCGAGGCGGTCGCCGCCGCATTCGATGTCGCGAACGTGGCCGGCGAGACCCTCGCCGTCACGCATGCGGTGCGCTCCCGCGTCGTGGAGCTGATCGGCTCGGGCGACGGTCGCGCACCCGTGGAGTACGAGGCGGTGATCGACGCGGGAACCTATGCCAACCGCGGCGCCTTCACCGTCTCGGTCGGCCGGACGGGGGTCTCGGCATGAGCGATCGCGAGCGCCGGAGGGCCGACGCCGTCTACGAGGCGCTGCTGCAGCGGCAGGGAGAGCAGTGGGTGCAGCCGCGCGTCGAGCGCACCCGCCGCGTGCTCGAGCTGCTCGACGACCCGCAGAAGACCTACCGCGTCGTCCACGTCACCGGCACCAACGGCAAGACGTCGACCAGCCGCATGATCGAGAGCCTCGTGCGCGCCCATGGCCTGCGGACCGGGCTGTTCACCAGTCCGCATCTAGAGCGCTTCACGGAGCGCATCATGATCGACGGCGAGCCCATCGACGATGCCGCCGTGGCGGACGCGTGGGACGAGATCGCGCCGTTCGTCGACCTCGTGGACGCCGAGCTGGCGGCGAACGACGACGCGCGGCTCACGTTCTTCGAGCTGCTCACGGTGCTCGCGTTCGTCGCGTTCGCCGACGCGCCGATCGACGTGCTCGTGCTCGAGGTGGGCATGGGCGGCTCATGGGACTCGACCAACAGCGCCGACGGCGACGTGGCGGTCTTCGCGCCGATCGACCTCGATCACGCCGACCGCCTGGGCGACACCATCGCCGAGATCGCGACGGTGAAGGCCGGCATCATCAAGGACGGCGCGGCGGTCGTCTCGGCGCGGCAGGATGCCGCCGCCCAGGCCGTGCTCCGTTCGGCCGCCGCCGCGCGCGGCGCCTCGATCGCCTTCGAGGGCGCCGAGTTCGCGCTGGCCCAGCAGCGGCTGGCCGTCGGGGGGCAGCAGATCACCGTGCGTGGGCTCGCCGCTACCTACGAGGACGAGTACCTGCCGCTGTACGGGGCTCACCAGGGCTTCAACGCCGCTCTCGCCATCGCGGCGGTCGAGTCCCTCGTCGGAGGCGGCTCCCAGCCCATCGCGGCCGATGTGCTCGCGGACGGCCTCGGCGGCGCGACCTCGCCCGGGCGCCTGCAGCTTGTCGGCGCGAGCCCGACGGTGCTCGTCGACGCGGCGCACAACCCGCACGGCGCCCGTGCGCTCGTGACCGCGCTGCGGGAGGCCTTCGACTTCGACGAGTGGGGTGTCGTGCTCGGTGTGCTGTCCGACAAGGACGCGGCGGGCATCGTCGCGGAGATCGCTCCCGTCGCCGCGCACGTGTTCGCCACCGCGCCCGACTCGGACCGAGCCGAGGACGCCGACGCGATCGCCGACCTCGCTGAGGCGCACGACCTGCGCGTCTCGGTGCATCGCGATCTCGCGGAAGCCGCCGAGGCGGCGCGGGCGTGGGCAGCGGCATCCGATCGCCGCGCTGTCGTGATCGCCGGTTCCGTGGTGCTCGCCGGTGAGGCGCTGACCCTCGCTGCGGCGGAGGACTGGAAGGCCGGGTGGAGCGAATGAGCGCAGAACACGCACCCCGGACCCGGCGCCCGCGCGGGGCGGCCGAGTCGCTCGCGACGATCGTGCTGGGATTCGAGTCCATCATCGCCTTCCTGGCGGGACTCGTGATCTACGGACTCGGGGCCCTCCCTGCGCCGATCGCGCCGTGGTGGGGCGTGGTCGCCGGCACCGTGCTCGCGCTGCTGATGATCGCAACGACCCGGGTGGTGCGCTACCGCTGGGGCATCGTGCTCGGATGGGTGCTGCAGGGGATCATCGCACTCGGTGCGTTCCTGGTGCCGGCGCTGGCGATCGTCGCCCTCATTTTCGGCACCATGTACGGATATGCGACGATCAAGGGAGCTGCTCTGGACCGGCGCAACGCGCGGCTCGCGGCGAATCCCCCCTCATAACCCCGATCCGAAACGGAGACCCGCATGGCCACCGAAGAGACCCTCGTCCTCGTCAAGCCCGACGGCGTCGCACGCGGCCTCACCGGCGCGATCCTCGCCCGTATCGAGGCGAAGGGATACGCCCTCGTCGACATCCGTCTCGTGGAGCCCGATCGCGAGACCCTCGAGCGCCACTACGCCGAGCACGAGGGCAAGCCGTTCTACGAGCCGCTGGTCGAGTTCATGATGTCCGGCCCCTCGGTCGCGATCCGCCTGGCGGGGAACCGCGTCATCGAAGGCTTCCGGTCGCTGGCGGGCACGACCGATCCCACCACGGCCGCCCCCGGCACCATCCGCGGCGACTTCGGCCGCGACTGGGGCCTCAAGGTGCAGCAGAACCTCGTGCACGGCTCAGACAGCACCGAGTCCGCGGCGCGCGAACTCGAGATCTGGTTCGGCTGATCAGCTCGTCGGCTGGCCGCCCGGAGACTCCGGCGGTCAGCCGAACAGCGTCTGCCAGATGTTGACGACCGCGTTCATCTCGAGCTGCGCGAGCAGCAGGATGATCGCGTAGCTGACGATGGCGGCCAGAGGGACCCATGCCATGAGCCGGTCGGCGGCGGCGCGCACCCCCTCCGATGCGGGAACGAGTCCGGCCCGCAGGAGGTGCAGTGTCACCGCGTAGAACGTGGGAATGGTCACCGACCAGGTGACCATGCACCACGGGCACAGCGTGTGCAGGTTGGGGGCGTAGATGCTCTGGCCGATGAGCCAGATCACGAGTCCGAATGCGAAGGCGATCCCCAGCCAGAAGCACCACCAGAACCACCGCGCGAACCGGGCGCGCGCGAGGATCGCCGTGCCGACGACGATCGGCGCGACCCAACCGGTGATTCCGAGGATGGGGTTGGGGAAGCCGAAGATGCTTCCCTGCCACGAGTCGAGGTTCGCGGTGCACTGCACCAGGACGCTGAGGTCGCACGACGCGATCGCGTCGGGATTCGCGAGTGCGTGGAATTTCTCGACCGTGAGCGAGAAGGCCGCCCACCACCCGACGACACCGGCGATCACGAGCCAGATGGCGAGTCCCGTGGGACGGGTGTGGGTCTGCTGCTCGGGCATGACTCGGATTATGGCATCGCGATCTGCACGGATGCCGCACCGGGCGCCGTGGCAAATCCCCACGCCGCGGCGTGGGGAAGACGCTCGCGCGGTGCGAATGGGCATTCTGGCGGGGGAAGTGCGATAATGGGGGTCGATGACTCGCGGCCGCGCCGTGACGATCATCACCAGAAGACTTCAGGGCGACGAATGCCCTTGGCAGCGCGAGCATCCGCCTAGCGCCGGATATCCGCTGCAGACCGAGTGAGTTCGCGGCACCGCCCCGTCCGGTGGGCATGGGCGGCGCCGCACGAGATTTCGCCGGGCGACGCGCGGTGTCGCCCCGCTAGGAGTACGCCAGTGATGGCTGATGGAAACGATGCCGAATTCACCCCTCAGACCGAACCCGACGCGCCGCTGACACCAGCGGACGAAGCGGCGCCCGCCCCTGAGGCGGACACGGCGGTCGAGGCCCCGGAGACGGCCGAACCTGCCGACGCGGGGGAGTCCGCGTCGGTCGAGACCGTGACCGACGGCGCAGAGCCCGTCGACGACGCCGCGCCGGCGGATGCAGCCGACACGCCGTCGGAGAGCGCAGAGCCCGTCGCAGCGCCCGGCGAGCCCACGACCGACGTCGCGCCGGCCGCCGAGTCGGCGACCTCCGCAACGACCGAGGCAGAAGCCGGCGCCGCGCCGGAGATCGAGGCCCCGCGCGAACCCGACGCCGCGTCGGAGCCGGAGCGCCTGACCGCCGTGAGCCTCGGCCTGCTGCCCGAGGACTTCGTGTCGGCCGTGTCGACGCAGCTGCTGTTCTACGCGCCCGCGATCGCCCCGCTCCCGCCGCGCTCGGGGCGTCAGCCGGAGGAGGAGCCGGAACCGGCCGCCTCATCGAGCACCTCGCGCCGGCGCAGTCGTCGCCGCGGCGGCGAGGGCCGGGACGAGGCATCCGCCCCCGCCGAGCAGCCGCAGTCGCAGCCGCGCCAGCGTGCCGTCGAGCTCATCACCGAGCCGCAGCGCATCAAGGGATCGACGCGCCTGGAGGCCAAGAAGCAGCGCCGCCGCGATGGCCGCGAGGCCGGGCGCCGCCGCGCGGTCGTGACCGAGGCCGAGTTCCTCGCGCGACGCGAGTCGGTCGACCGCGTGATGATCGTGCGCTCGCGCAACGGCCGCGTGCAGATCGCCGTGCAGGAGGACAGCGTCCTCGTCGAGCACTACGTCGCCCGCAACCAGGACGCCTCCCTCATCGGCAACGTCTACCTGGGCCGCGTGCAGAACGTGCTGCCGAGCATGGAGGCGGCGTTCGTCGACATCGGTCGCGGCCGCAACGCCGTGCTCTACTCCGGCGAGGTCGACTGGGATGCCGTGGAGACGGGCAACCAGCCACGACGCATCGAGCTCGCGCTCAAGACCGGCGACCGCGTGCTGGTGCAGGTGACCAAGGACCCGGTGGGGCACAAGGGAGCCCGCCTGACGAGCCAGATCTCGCTCCCCGGCCGGTACCTCGTGTACGTGCCCGGCGGTGCGATGAACGGCATCTCCCGCAAGCTGCCGGACACGGAGCGCGCACGCCTCAAGAAGATCCTCAAGGAGGTGCTTCCCGAATCGTCCGGCGTGATCGTCCGCACCGCC
This sequence comes from Microbacterium sp. ZW CA_36, assembly GCF_044987475.1. Classification (NCBI taxonomy): domain Bacteria; kingdom Bacillati; phylum Actinomycetota; class Actinomycetes; order Micrococcales; family Microbacteriaceae; genus Microbacterium; species Microbacterium sp. ZW CA_36. The sequence goes on along the minus strand of NZ_JBJDRL010000003.1, from coordinate 26,786 downwards.
GCCGAGGGGGCCACCGAGGACCAGCTCACCCGTGACGTGCAGCGCCTCACGAACCAGTGGGAGCACATCTCGAAGCAGATCGAGACGATCCAGGCGCCCGCTCTGCTGCACTCCGAGCCGGACCTGCTGGTCAAGATCGTCCGCGACGTCTTCAACGAGGACTTCTCGAAGATGCTCATCCAGGGCGAGGACGCGCACCACACCATCTCGAAGTACCTCGAATCGGTCGCGCCCGATCTCCTCGATCGGGTCGAGCGCTACGAGGGCGAGCAGGACCCGTTCGACGCGTTCCGTGTGACGGAGCAGATCGAGAAGGCCCTCGACCGCAAGGTCTGGCTGCCGTCGGGCGGATCGCTCGTCATCGACCGCACCGAGGCGATGACGGTCGTCGACGTCAACACCGGAAAGTTCGTCGGATCCGGCGGCAACCTGGAAGAGACGGTCACCAAGAACAACCTCGAGGCCGCCGAAGAGATCGTCCGGCAGCTGCGCCTGCGCGACATCGGCGGCATCATCGTGGTCGACTTCATCGACATGGTGCTCGAGTCCAACCGCGACCTCGTGCTGCGCCGCCTCGTCGAGTGCCTGAGCCGCGACCGGACGAAGCACCAGGTCGCCGAGGTCACATCGCTCGGTCTGGTGCAGATGACCCGCAAGAAGCTCGGCCTCGGCCTGCTGGAGACTTTCAGCGAGGCGTGCGAGGTCTGCGCAGGACGCGGCGTCATCGTCCACCACGACCCGGTCGTCAAGCACCGAGCACCCGCTGCGGGCGCACCGACCTCGGGCCGCCGACCGCGCGGCGGCACATCAGCGCCTGCGAGCGGCGGATCGAACGGCACCCACGTCATCACCGAGGGCGTGAAGTCGGCGCTCGCGCAGATCGCGGCATCCACGATCCATCACAACGACGAGGCCCCGCCGGCCGAGCCGGCACCGGTCATCGAGCAGGCGCCCGTCGAACGCCCCAAGAAGCAGCGCAAGAAGCGCCAGGACTCGGGGTCGAAGAAGGAGAGCCGGACCGAGAAGGACCTGCTGCTCGACTCGGTGCTGAACGCGCTCCCCGAGCCCAAGGCTCCCGGCCAGGGGCGCTCCCGCCGCCGCGTCACCACCGCGGCGCTGACGGGCACTCCGGTGCCTCACACGCCCTCCGAGGACTGAGATCCACGCGCTCCCCGCCCCGGCCTTGGCCGGGGCGGGGAGCGCATCCCTGTCGGGGAGCAGCCCGGCTCGCTAGGGTGGTGGCGGGGAACGGGGGCGCCATGGCGCGCTACGTGTTCGTGACGTGGGACGGCGGCGGCAACCGCGTGCCCACGATTGCGATCGCCCGTGCGCTCGTGCAGCGCGGACATGACGTGCGAGTGCTCGGACACGACTCGCAGGGCGGCGCCTACCGCGCCGCCGGACTCCGGTTCACGGAGTACGCGAGCGCTCCGGGCTTCGTGCTGGATCCGCGCCCGGCGGGGATGCTGCGGCTCTTCACCGACCGGGGCATCGCCGACGACACCGTCGCCCAGCTGGTGGCGGATCCCGTGGACGTCGTCGTCGTAGACTGCATGCTGCTGGCCGTCGTGGACGTCCTGGACCGCATGGAGCAGTGCTTCGTCGTCCTGGAGCACACCATGCACGAGTTCCTGGCGCCCGGCTTCCGGGTGCTCGGCGCCCTGACGTGGCCACGCGGCGTGCGGGTCGGCGGGCCGCGGGCGCGCGCGGCGCCGATCCTCGTGGCATCCGTCCCCGGGCTCGCGGTTCCCTTCCCGCGCCAACCGGAGCTGTCTGCTGCGCGCGGGACCGTCGTCTACGCCGGCGCGATGACGAACAGCGTCGACGCGGTGCCGGCGGAGCCGACCGTCGTGGTGAGCCTGAGCACGTTCGGCTTCGCCGACCTCGTCGCCACGTGGCAGCGGGTGCTCGACGCCGTCGCCGGGCTGGACGCTCGGGTCGTGGCGACGCTCGGGCCGTCCGTGACAGCCGGCGAGGTGGCCGTGCCCGACGGCGTCGAGGTGCACGAGTGGGTGCCGCACGACGAGCTTTTCGCACACGCGTCACTGGTGGTGAGCCATGGCGGCCACGGGACCACGCTCGCGGCGCTCGCACACGGGGTTCCCGTCCTCACCCTTCCGCTGGACGCGACCTCCGACCAGCCGCGTATGGGCCGCGCCGTCGCGCGGGCCGGCGTCGGCTCCACGATGTCGCGCCGGAGCGAGCCCGCGGCGATCCGTCGCGCGATCGAGCGGGGGCTCGACGACGAGCCCCTGCACGCCCGTGCGCGTCGCCTCGGCGAGGCCATCCGCGTGCTCGATGGCCCGTGTCGTGCGGCCGACGTGCTCGAGCTGTCGGCATCCGCTCCGCGTTGACGGTTCAGCGGCGATCGCGCGCCCGCACCCGCAGCCCCGACGCGATGAGCCGCCTGACCAGCTCGTGGCCGCTGACGTGCTGCGCACCCGCCGCGATCAGCCGCGCGTGCGCCTCTTCGGGCACGTCGTAGTGGTCGAGGTCGAAGCCGCGGCGCGGGATGCCGTTCGCCGCGGCGAAGGCATGGAGCTCGTCGAGGTCCGAGTCCGTCACCAGATGCGCCCACAGACGCCCGTGTGCCGGCCAGCGAGGATCGTCGATCAGGATGGCCACGTGCAGATCCTACGGGGACGCCGCGACACGGCGGGGGCGTGCTTTCGCGGACTGATCGCGCATCTGATAAAGTAGACCCTTGGTGCGTCGAGATATCCGCGCCAAGTCTTGGATGACGTCATGAGCGCGTGCGCTCCCAGAAGAAACAGGTGTGAAGTGGTTTACGCAGTTGTGCGCGCCGGAGGCCGGCAGGAGAAGGTCGAGGTCGGCACGATCGTCGTCCTCGATCGCCAGGCCGCCAAGGTCGGCGACAAGATCGAGCTCCCCGCGGTGCTCTTCGTCGACGGTGACTCCGTCACGACCGACGCGGACAAGCTCGCGAAGGTCACCGTGACCGCCGAGGTGCTCGGTGAGGAGCGCGGCCCGAAGATCGTGATCCAGAAGTTCAAGAACAAGACCGGTTACAAGAAGCGCCAGGGGCACCGTCAGGACCTCACGCGCGTCAAGGTCACCGGCATCAAGTAAGTCCAGGAAGAGACGCAGAGATGGCACACAAAAAGGGCGCAAGCTCCACCCGCAACGGTCGTGACTCCAACGCTCAGCGACTGGGCGTGAAGCGCTTCGGCGGCCAGCAGGTCCTCGCCGGCGAGATCATCGTCCGTCAGCGCGGCACCCACTTCCACCCCGGCGCCAACGTCGGCCGCGGTGGCGACGACACGCTGTTCGCCCTCGCCGCAGGCGCGGTCGAGTTCGGCCAGAAGGGCGGCCGCAAGGTCGTCAACATCGTGGCGGCCGCGGAGTAATCCAGCCAGTCGCACAGACTTCCGGAAGGGGCGGGCTTCGGCTCGCCCCTTCCCTTTATCGCTCTCCCGCACTGCCGGAGAGCAACCAGAGCTCAGGGGGACCGCATGGTCACGTTCGTCGACCGAGTGACGCTGCATCTGCGCGCCGGCAAGGGCGGCAACGGCTGCGTGTCGGTCAAGCGCGAGAAGTTCAAGCCGCTCGCAGGCCCTGACGGCGGCAACGGCGGCCACGGCGGTGACGTCGTGCTCGTCGCGGACCCCCAGGTCACGACGCTGCTGTCGTACCACCACTCACCGCACCGCTCCGCGGGCAACGGCGGCTTCGGAATGGGCGATCACCGCTCCGGCGCGGCCGGGGAGTCGCTCGAGCTGCTCGTCCCGGTCGGCACAGTGGTCAAGGACGAGTCGGGCGAGACCGTCGTCGACATGATCGAACCCGGCATGCGCTTCGTGGCGGCTCCCGGTGGCCTCGGCGGGCTCGGCAACGCCGCACTCGCCAACCCCAAGCGCAAGGCGCCGGGCTTCGCGCTCCTCGGCACGCCCGGCTGGGAGGGCGACGTCCTCCTGGAGCTCAAGACCGTCGCCGATGTCGCGCTCGTCGGCTACCCCTCCGCGGGCAAGTCCAGCCTCATCGCGGCTGTCTCCGCCGCTCGGCCCAAGATCGCGGAGTACCCCTTCACCACACTGCACCCCAATCTGGGCGTCGTGCAGGCGGGGGAGCAGCGGTACACCGTCGCCGACGTCCCCGGCCTGATCGAGGGCGCCAGCGAGGGCAAGGGACTCGGGCTCGAGTTCCTGCGCCACGTCGAGCGCTGCACCGCTCTCGTGCACGTCCTCGACTGCGCCACGCTCGAACCCGGTCGCGACCCGCTCAGCGACCTCGAGGTCATCCTGGCCGAGCTGGCGGCGTACCCGGTCCCCGAGGGGCAGACGCCGCTGCTGGAGCGCCCGCAGCTCATCGCACTCAACAAGATCGACGTCCCGGAGGCCAAGGATCTCGCCGACCTGGTGCGCCCCGATCTCGAGGCACGCGGATTCCGCGTCTTCGAGATCTCCACGGTGAGTCATGAAGGTCTGCGTCAGCTCACGTACGCCCTGGGCGACATCGTCGCGGCGCATCGTGCCGAGCTGGCGGCGGCGCCCGCGCCCGAGCGGATCGTGATCCGCCCGCGCGGCTCGGAGAAGGAGTTCTCGGTGCGTGTCGAGGGCGGCACGTACGGCAACATCTACCGGATCCTCGGCGACAAGCCGGTGAAGTGGGTGCAGCAGACGGACTTCCAGAACGAGGAGGCCGTCGGCTACCTGGCGGACCGGCTGCAGAAGCTGGGCGTCGAGGACCAGCTGTACCGCGCCGGCGCGACGCCGGGCGCCACCGTCGTCATCGGCGAGGGCGACGGCATCATCTTCGACTGGGAGCCCTCGATCTCGTCGAACGCCGAGCTCATGACGGCGCCGCGCGGCACCGACCCGCGCCTGCTGCGGGACACCCGCCGCACCACGTCCGAGCGCCGCGAGAAGTACCACGACATGATGGATGCGAAGGCCGAGGCCCGCGCCGAGCTCGAGGCCGAGCGGATCGCCGAGCGCTACCGAAACGAGGAGGACGCGGAGTGAGCGCGCGCGAGCGCCGCGATCTCGCGGCAGCCCGCCGGGTCGTCGTCAAGGTCGGCTCGTCTTCGATCAGCGGCGACAACGCCCACAAGATCAAGCCGCTCGTCGACGCACTCGCCGCCGCCCACGGTCGCGGTACCGAGGTCGTGCTCGTCTCGTCCGGCGCGATCGCGACGGGGATGCCGTACCTCCTGCTCGACGAGCGCCCGAGCGACCTCGCCACGCAGCAGGCGGCAGCGGCGGTCGGGCAGAACGTGCTCATCTACCGGTATCAGGAGGCGCTGCGGCCGTTCCGGATCGTGGCCGGCCAGGTGCTGCTGACGGCGGGCGACCTCGAGAACCCGACCCACCGGTCCAACGCCCGTCGGGCGATGGAGCGGCTCCTGGGCCTGCGCATCCTGCCGATCGTCAACGAGAACGACACCGTCGCCACGCACGAGATCCGATTCGGCGACAACGACCGGCTCGCCGCCCTCGTCGGACAGCTGATCGGCGCCGACGCGCTGCTGCTGCTGAGCGACATCGAGTGCCTCTACACCCGTCCGCCTGACGAGCCCGGCGCCCGGCCCATCCCGCACGTGATGTACGGCGACGATCTGCACGGCTTCGAGTTCGGCTCGGTCGTCGTCAACAGCGTCGGCACCGGGGGAGCGGCGACCAAGGTGTCGGCGGCGCGGCTGGCCGCGGCATCCGGGATCGGTGTGCTCGTCACCAGCGCAGACCTCGTCGGCGAGGCCCTGTCCGGCGACGAGATCGGCACGTGGTTCCAGCCCAACCCCGAGCCGACGGCGCCCGCCGCCACCGGTCCGGTGCGCACGGCGGTCGATAGAATGGGCGGATGACCACCACCGCCACCACGGCACGGGAACGGATGCTGCTCGCCAAGGATGCGGCGCGCAGCGTCGGCCTTCTCGGCGACGACGCCAAGCGCGATGCGCTGCTGGCGATCGCCGATGCGATCGAGGCCGCCGCCCGGGAGATCGTCGCCGCCAACGCCGACGACCTGCGGCGCGGAAGCGAGAGCGGTCTGACCACGGCACTGCAGGACCGGCTGCGTCTGGACGAACCCCGCGTGGCGGCCCTCGCCGCCGCGGTCCGTGAGATCGCCCAGCTGCCCGACCCCGTCGGCCGCGTCCTCGACGAGCGCACGCTCGCCAACGGGGTGTCGCTCACCAAGGTGTCGGTACCGTTCGGCGTCGTGGGCTCGATCTACGAGGCTCGCCCGAACGTCACGGTCGACATCGCCGCTCTGGCGCTGCGCTCCGGCAATGCGGTGGTGCTGCGCGGAGGCACGGCCGCCGAGCGCACGAACGCGGCCCTCGTGCGCGCGATGCGCGGGGCGCTGGCCGACCGCGGCCTCGACCCGGAGGCCATCCAGACCGTCGACGAGTTCGGACGTGAGGGCGCGCGCGAGCTGATGCACGCCCGCGGCATCGTCGACGTGCTCGTTCCCCGCGGCAGCGCGCAGCTGATCGAGACCGTGGTCACCGAGTCGTCCGTTCCCGTCATCGAGACCGGCGCAGGCGTGGTCCACATCGTCCTCGACGAGACCGCGCCGCTGGAGTGGGCCCGTGACATCGTGGTGAACGCCAAGACCCAGCGCCCGAGCGTCTGCAACGCCGTCGAGACGGTGCTCGTGCACCGCGGCGCCGCCGATCGCTTGGTCGGCCCCGTCGTCGCGGCGCTGCAGCAGAGCGGCGTCACGGTCCACGGCGACGAGACCGTGGGCAGACTCGCATCGGGCATCGTCCCCGCCACGGACGAGGACTGGGCGGCCGAGTACCTCAGTCTCGACCTTGCCATGCGGGTCGTCGACGACCTCGACGAGGCGCTCGCCCACATCCGCCACTACTCGACGCATCACACGGAGTCGATCGTGACGCAGGATGCCGCCAGCGAGGCGCGCTTCCTCGCAGAGGTCGACTCGGCGGTGGTCATGGCCAACACCTCGACACGCTTCACCGACGGCGGCGAGTTCGGATTCGGCGCCGAGGTGGGCATCTCGACCCAGAAGCTGCATGCGCGCGGCCCGATGGGACTCGCCGAGCTCACCAGCTCGAAGTGGCTCGCGCGGGGTGCCGGGCAGGTCCGCGCGTAACGGAATAGACTTGACCAGTCCCGCGTCCCCGCGGCGAACCCGAACGGAGCCCGAATGACACTCGCCACGATCATCGCCCTCGCTGCCGAGGAGACCGAGCACCACGGCAACGTCGCCCTCGAGACCGTCGGGTACGGCGTCATCGCGATCGTGGTCTTCGGCGCGCTGGCACTGGTGACGCTGTCGTACCGCAATGTGGCGAACCGCCACTCGCAGAAGGCCGAGGCCTACGCCAGGGCCCACGCGGACGACGTACAGCGAGCGGGGCACGGCCACTGAGGTCCCCTGCATGTCGGTGACGACAGCCCCCAGGGTCGGAGTGATGGGCGGCACTTTCGATCCGGTCCATCATGGGCACCTGGTGGCTGCCAGCGAGGTCGCACAGTGGTTCGACCTCGACGAGGTCGTCTTCGTGCCGACGGGGGAACCGTGGCAGAAGGCCGACGTCTCGCCGAGCGAGCACCGCTATCTGATGACCGTCATCGCCACGGCATCCAACCCCCGATTCACCGTCAGTCGCGTCGATATCGACCGCGACGGACCCACGTACACCATCGACACGCTCCGCGATCTGAAGGCCCAGCGCCCGGACGCGGAGCTGTTCTTCATCACGGGCGCGGACGCCATAGCGCAAATTCTCAGTTGGAGAGACCATGATGAGTTGTGGGACCTCGCCCACTTCGTGGCTGTATCCAGGCCCGGACACGTTCTGAACACCGACGGTCTGCCCAGCGACGACGTCAGCCAGCTCGAGATCCCCGCCCTCGCGATCTCGTCGACGGACTGCCGTGATCGAGTTCAGCGAGGACACCCCGTGTGGTACCTCGTGCCAGACGGGGTCGTCCAATACATTGCGAAGCATCATCTCTACCGGAGCAAGGAATGAGTACACCCGAGCACCCGGCAACGCCAGCCCTCACCCGCAAGCAGATCCGCGAACTGCGGAACACGGGATCCACTCCCGTCATCACTGCGACCCCGACGTCCGACGAGCCGGTCGACGACGCGGACACGCCCGCCGAGGCCGTTCCGGTCGCAGCGGCGCCGGTGGCACCGCCTCCCTCGCCCTTCAGTGAGGTTCCCGCCCCCGCAGCGCCCGTGACCGCGGCACCGTTCCCGCGGCCGGCCGAGCCGGCCGCTGTCGCGCCCGCCCCGGTGCCTGACTCCGCGGTCGACCTCGGAGTCTCCCCGCTCACGCGCCGCCAGGCGCGCCAGCAGGAGCGCATCCGCACCGCGTCGGTGCCCGTGATCACCCCCGAGGTCGTCGCGGCGCACGCCGCCGCATCGACGGGCGCGGCCCCCGCTTTCGCCTTCCCGGCGGCGCCCCCACCGGTCGCGCCGTTCCGCGAGCCGGAGAGCCCCCTGGTCACGGCACCGCCGGACGACTCGCAGGTGCCGACCGACAGCGGGATGCATGCGCTGTTCGGCCTGCCGCGGGAGTCCGCACCCGAGGAGGCCGCTCCCGTCCCGCGCTGGGACGAGCCGGCAGCAGCGGCGCCCATCGCCGTTCCCTCGTTCACCGCCGCACCGCAGACATCCGCGGCGCCCGAACCGGAAGCCGAGCAGTTCTCGGCCGTCTTCGGCGATGTCGCGAACACGGACGACGCGGTCGACGAAGAGGCGGCCGAGGAGCAGGTCGCCGTGCCGAAGGCGGTCAGCCCGCTGCTGGGCGCCAGCCTTCTCGATGAGGCGCCCGTCGCCGGCGAGCCGACCGCCGTCGAGTTCCCGCCGTCGTTCGACCAGCTGCTGTCGCGCACCACCGGGTCGATCGCGATCCCGAACACGCTGATCGTGTCGCAGGCGCCCGAAGTGGCGCCGCTGGTGGCTCCCGTCACCGCCACGGGCGAGGTCATCGTCACGGGCACGTTCAACCTTCCCGAGGGGCTCGGCTCGACGGGCCGTGCCAAGGGCACCGCCGACGGCAAGGAGATCGACGCCACCCTGGTGGACGGCGAGCTGCCCTCCCACTCGTCGCCGACGCCGATCGCGGCCAGCGCCGCCGTGAGCACGGTCAAGATGCCCGGCGATGTCATCAAGCCGCCCACACCCGAGAAGGGCGGCAAGCTGATGATGTCGCTCGCCATCACAGCGGGCGTCCTCGCCCTCGCATTGGTCGGCGTGCTGATCCTCGCCTTCGTGACAGGAGTCTTCTGATGGTCGCGAGTGTGCAGTCGCACGACATGCTCCAGATCGCCGCAGCAGCGGCGGACGCGAAGGGCGGCGAGGACCTGGTCGCCCTCGACGTGTCGGAGCCCCTCCCGCTGGTCGACATCTTCCTGCTCGTCACCGGTCGCAGCGAACGCAACGTCGCCGCCATCGCGGACGAGATCGAGGACAAGCTGCTCGAGGCTGGCCACAAGCGGCTGCGCCGCGAGGGCCGGCAGGAGTCGCGCTGGGTCCTGATCGACTTCGGCGACCTCGTGGTGCACGTCTTCCACGAGGAGGAGAGGGTCTACTACGGGCTCGAGCGCCTGTGGAAGGACTGCCCCCTCGTGCCCGTCGAACTTCCCGCGCCGGCGGCCGCCGAGGACTGATCCTGGTTCGGAGCACGGCTCGGAATGTTGTAAGCTAGACGAGTTGCCCCGCGAGAGCGGGAGCAGCGTCTGGGCCTGTGGCGCAGCTGGTAGCGCACCTGCATGGCATGCAGGGGGTCAGGGGTTCGAGTCCCCTCAGGTCCACCGAAAAAGGCCGCCCGATCAGGGCGGCCTTTCGGTTCTCCCGCCGACGCCCACGGTCCGGCGGGAACGGAGATCGCGGGTCATCCCTGCATCCGCGGGTCCTCTGTCGGGTCCGCGTACGGCGCGGGGCATCCGCTGCCGACGGCTTCCCGGCGCAGTTCGAAGTGCCATGATTCGTTGCCGTACGTCTGGCAGAGTCCGTACGCGTCGCCGTTCTCCGACATCCAGGCGACGGCGTCGAAGGAGCCGATGTCGACGGCTTCTCCCGCGACGTGCGCCGAGGTGGCAGCGGTGGCCACCCACCGGGCGGCCTCGGCCTCGGATCCGTACTGCGACACCGCCTGCTGGAGGAGCTCGTCCTGGTATTCGGGGGAGCGCCACCCGCTGTTGACATGGATCACGACGCCCTGCTGCCGGGCGTCTTCCGCCGCCCGCCGCAAGGCGTCGAGCAGATCCGGAGACAGCTGGGTGATGCCCGGGTAGGCGCCGTCGAACACCGTGACGCCGTCGGGAAGGATGCCGTCGTCCTCGGTGACGACACCGTCGGCCGCGACATCCGCGGGGCCCTGCGCCGGGACGCCCGAACCGGACTCCTGCGCGAGGGCGCTGCCCGGGGCGCGGTCGGCGCCGGCTGCAGACTGGTGGAGCGCCGCCCCGACAGAGACCGCGCACACGACGGCCAGTGCGGCGATCACTGCCCACAGGGCGACGGAGGGCTTCAGACGTGCGGAAGCAGTTCGAGACATGCTCCCACTCCACACGCGCGGGCGTTGCGACGGCGTATGCGGTTTCGCATAGGGGGACGATATGCGCCGACTCGTACCATCGGAGCATGCGCGTGCTGGTGGTGGAAGACGAACCTCTCATGGCCGAGGCCATCCGCGACGGCCTGCGTCTCGAGGCCATCGCGGCCGACATCGCGGGCGACGGCCACACCGCGCTCGAGCTGTTGAGCATCAACGCCTACGACATCGCCGTCCTGGACCGCGACATCCCCGGGCCGTCCGGCGACGAGATCGCCGAGCACATCGTCTCGTCGGGCAGCGGCATCCCGATCCTGATGCTCACCGCCGCCGACAGGATCGACGACAAGGCCACGGGCTTCGGACTCGGTGCCGACGACTACCTGACGAAGCCGTTCGATCTGCAGGAGCTCGTGCTCCGCCTGCGCGCCCTCGATCGCCGCCGTGCGCACAGCCGGCCGCCCGTGCGGGAGATCGCAGGACTGCGGCTGGATCCGTTCCGGCGCGAGGTCTATCGCGACGACCGCTACGTCGCGCTCACCCGGAAGCAGTTCGCGGTGCTCGAGGTGCTGATGGCTGCCGACGGCGGGGTCGTCAGCGCGGAGGACTTGCTGGAGCGGGCCTGGGACGAGAACGCCGACCCGTTCACCAACGCGGTGCGCATCACGGTCTCTGCCCTCCGGAAGCGACTCGGAGAACCCTGGGTGATCGCCACCGTTCCCGGAGTCGGCTACCGGATCGACGCGGACGGAAGTGCCGGTGGTGATTAGGGAGCCGGGGCTCAGTGTCCGGCTGAAGCTGACCCTGAGCTACGCGGCGTTCCTGATGGTCGCCGGCGGGGTGCTGCTCGCGATCGTCTGGGTCTTCCTGCTGCGCTACGTGCCCAACGGGCCGATCACCGGGCCTGGTCCGTTCGTGCCGAACCGTGGCGACCTCATCCGCGCCTTCGCCCCGGCCGCCGTCTGGGCACTGCTCTTCCTGCTCGCGTTCGGACTGCTGGGTGGATGGTTCCTCGCCGGGCGGATGCTGGCGCCGCTGCGGCGGATCACCGAAGCCACCCGGCTCGCCGCGGGCGGTTCGCTGTCGCACCGGATCGAGCTCGAAGGCGCCGACGACGAGTTCCGCGAGCTGGCGGACAGCTTCGATGCGATGCTCGCGAGGCTGGAGGCGCACGTGGCGGAGCAGCGCCGGTTCGCCGCAAACGCCTCGCACGAGCTGCGCACGCCGCTCGCGATCACGCGGACGCTGCTCGACGTCGCGCGGAGCGATCCCGATCGCGACGTCGACGAACTGATCGAGCGACTCCGCATCGTCAATGCCCGGGCCATCGGCCTCACCGAGGCGCTCCTGGTGCTGAGCCGGGCGGATCAGCGTTCGTTCCGCCGCGAGCCCGTGGATCTGTCGCTGATCGCGGAGGAGGCGGCCGAGGCGCTGCTGCCCCTCGCGGAGGCGCGCGGCACGACCCTCCGCACGCACGGCACGGTCGCGCCCGCGTACGGATCGCCCGCGCTGCTGCTGCAGCTCGTGTCGAACCTGGTCCACAACGCGATCGTCCACAATCTCCCGCACGGCGGCACCGTGGATCTTGTGACGACCGTGCAGGCGGATGCCGCCGAGATCGTCGTCGAGAACACGGGTGAGAAGCTCAGCCCGCAGCTCGTCTCGACGCTGACCGAGCCGTTCCAGCGGGGCAGCGAGCGGGTGCGCACCGACGACCATGCCGGCGTGGGGCTGGGACTCGCCATCGTCCGCAGCATCGCCGACGCTCATGGGGGGACGCTCAGCATCGCCCCGCGCCCCGATGGCGGTCTGCGGGTGACGGTGCGACTGCCGCAGCACGGGTGAGGGCGCGGATCCACCCATTGCGTGCATCCGTCCGGTCGGCGAGTGTGGGACGCATGAGCGCAGTCACCCCCTTCCTCTGGTTCGACGACAGCGCCGAAGAGGCGGTCGCGTTCTACACGACGCTCATCCCGGACTCGGAGGTCGTGACGATCGACCGGTATCCCGACGAGGTGCCGGGCATGGGCGGAAAGGTGATGCACGTGCACTTCCGGCTGGGGGGACGCGACTACTACGGGATGGATGCCGGACCCCAGTTCCCCTTCACCGAGGCGTTCTCGCTGTACGTGCCCTGCCGGGATCAGGCCGAGGTCGACCGCTACTGGGACGCCCTGACGGCGGGCGGCGGGCAGGAGCAGCCCTGCGGGTGGCTCAAGGATCGCTGGGGCCTCTCGTGGCAGATCATCCCCGACCGGCTGGTCGAGCTGATCCGTCACCCCGATCCCGACATCGCGCACCGCGCGGTGCAGGCGATGCTCCGCATGCGGCGCATCGACCTCGCCGCGCTCGAGGCGGCCGTGGCGGACGGATGAGGCGACGCGCTCAGGGAGCGGCGATCGGATGCCTCGTCCTGCTGCTGGTCGCAGCCTCGGGCTGCAGCGTCGCCGCGCCGCGGCCGGTGCCTTCGGCCGATGCACCCACGGTCGGGCCGAGCCGGTCTTCGGCGGCGGACACGTGGTGGCGGGCCGCAGGCGTGACCGGCGCTCTCGCGTCGGGCCTCGCCGCGCCGTGGTCGGTGGTGCCGCTCGCCGGCGGCGGGGCACTCCTCTCGCAGCGCGATGACGGCGCCGTGCTCGAACTGACGGCGGCCGGATCGGTGCGCCCGGTCGGCACGGTGCCCGGCGTGGTGTCGGGCGGAGAGTCAGGGCTCCATGGACTCGCGCTGCTCACGACCGGCGATACACCGATGCTGTACGCCTACCTCGGCGCCGTCGACGACAACCGCGTGGTGCGGATGCCGTTGCAGGGCGACCCGGGATCGTTCGAGCTCGGTGAGCCGGACGTCGTGCTGGACGGCATCCCGCGGGCGAACACACACGACGGCGGCCGTCTGGCGTTCGGCCCGGACGGCTACCTGTATGTCACCACGGGCGACGCCCAGCAGCGCGACGCCGCTCAGGATCCGGACGCGCTGGGCGGGAAGATCCTGCGCATCACCGCCGACGGCGATCCGGCGCCGGGCAATCCGTGGGGCACGCGGGTCTGGTCGATGGGACACCGCAACGTGCAGGGCATCGCGTGGACCGCAGACGGGACGATGTGGGCGAGCGAGTTCGGGCAGAACACGTGGGACGAGATCAACCGCATCGAACCGGGCACGAACTACGGCTGGCCGGTCGTCGAAGGGATCGCCGGACGTGAGGGACTCGCCGATCCTGTCGCCCAGTGGGCGACCAGCGAGGCGAGTCCGAGCGGCATCGCCGCCGTCGGCGACACGGTGTTCGTCGCGGGTCTCCGCGGCGAGCGGCTCTGGCAGCTCGACACGCGCGCGGGAGTGGCGGTCGGTGAGTCGACAGCCGCGTTCACCGGCGAGTACGGGCGGCTCCGCGACGTCGTCGCCCTGCCGGACGGCTCGCTGTGGTTGCTGACGAGCAACACCGACGGGCGCGGATCGCCGCGACCCGACGACGACAGGCTGCTGCGGGTTGAGCTCGTTCCGGCGCCGTGACGCATGCTCCCGCCGCCACGGCGGCACGCTACGGTGAGACCGTGAGCTCGCAGCCCCGCTGTCCGCATTGTCGCCACTTCGTCTACCTCGACACCCTGCGGTGTCCGAACTGCGAAGCCGAGATCGGCTACCACCTGCCGACACGCGAGTTCCACGGCATCCGACACGGTCAGGTCGTCATCGACGGCGAGAACTGGTACACGTGCTCGAACCGCGAGTGGGCGTGCAATTGGCTCGTGTGGGAGAACGCGCCGGCCGGCCGATGCTTCTCGTGCCGGCTCACGCGCCGCCAGCCGGCCAGCAACGACACCGTCGCGCTCGAGAAGCTGGCGAAGACGGAGGAGGCGAAGCGTCGCCTGATCCTCCAGCTCGCGGACCTGGGCCTGCCGATCGTCGGCTGGGACGTCGAGAAGGGCGGCCTCGGGTTCGACCTCATCTCGAGCCTGTCCGACGGCAAGCCCGTCACGATCGGGCACTCCAACGGCATCATCACGATCGATCTGGCTGAGAGCCTCGACGACCGCAGAGAGGCGCTGCGCGTGCGCCTCGGCGAGCCCTACCGGACGATCCTCGGGCACCTCCGGCACGAGGTCGGCCACTACTACCAGAACGTGCTGCTCACCGACGACGAGCTGTGGGCCCGCTGCCGCGAGCTGTTCGGCGACGAGCGCACGAGCTACCGTGACGCGTTGAAGCGTCACTACCAGGTCGGTGCGCCGTCCGACTGGAGCCAGTCGTTCATCTCGGAGTACGCGACGATGCATCCCTGGGAGGACTTCGCCGAGACGTTCGCCCACTACCTCCACATCACCGGCACTCTCCAGACCGCAGCGGTCATCGGCATCCATCTGGACGCGTCGGTGACGAACCTCCGCGACACGGATGTCGTGCCCCTCGGCTCGTACGAGCGCGAGCCGATCCAGCGGCTGCTCACCGATTGGGAGTGGCTGTCGCAGGGATTCAACCGCATCAACCGCTCGATGGGCTTCGGCGACCTCTATCCGTTCACGATCGTGACACCGGTGCGCCACAAGCTCGCTTTCGTCCACGACATCGTGACGCGGGCGCCGCTCAGCCCGGGAGAGCAGTACGCCCTCGCGATGGCGGTGGAGACGGAGCGATCATGACCTCGTTCGCGCGGGGGCAGCGGGTGATCGGCGCAGCGACGCACTACGTCGAGAATCAGCCGCCATGGCGCGTCGACGTCGACGAGTTCGCGCTCAACGGGCCGCTGGGTGCCGCCGTGCGCGCGTTCGGCGCCGGCTGGGCCGAGGACGGGCTGCGTGAAGCCGGGGGAGTCGTCGGCTCGGGCTCGTTCCAGCGCGACGCGGAGCTCGCGAACCTCCACACCCCCGTGGCGTACCCGCACGACCGCTGGGGCTACCGCCTCGACGAGGTCGAGTACGACCCGTCGTACCACCGCGTGATCGGCGAGGCCATCGCCCGCGGGGCCCATACCTCGGCGTGGTCCGATCCGCGGCCGGGGGCGCACGTCGCGCGCGCCGCCATGTTCATGCTCTTCGCGCAGGTCGAACCGGGGCACGCCTGCCCGGTCTCGATGACCCACGCCGCTGTCGCCTCGATCGAGGGCTCGCCGTGGATCGCCGACACCTGGCTGCCGCGCCTGTACTCCCGCGCGTACGAGCCGCGTCTCATCGTGGAGGGAGCGAAGCCCAGCGCGCTCATCGGGATGGCGATGACCGAGAAGCAGGGCGGCTCGGACGTACGCGCCGGCACGACCGTGGGGGAGGCCATGGGCGGTCACGCGTATCAGCTCACCGGCCACAAGTGGTTCTGCTCGGCGCCGATGTCGGACGGATTCCTGGTGCTGGCGCATACGCGCAGCAGCGGGCTCGACGAAGGGCTGACCTGCCTGTTCGTGCCTCGCGTCCTGCCGCACGGCATGCGCAACGTGTTCCGCATCCAGCGGCTGAAGGACAAGCTCGGCAACCGCTCCAACGCCTCGGCGGAGGTGGAGTTCGACGGCACTGTCGGATTCCTCGTCGGAGAGCCTGGCCGCGGGGTGCGCACCATCATCGAGATGGTGCAGCGCACACGCCTCGACTGCGTGCTCGGCACCGCGGCGGGTATGCGTCAGTCGCTCGCCGAGGCGCTCTGGCACGCCCGCGGGCGCGAGGCGTTCGGCGCGCTGCTGGTGGATCAGCCCGCCATGACGGGGGTGCTCGCCGACCTCGCGCTCGAGTACGAGGCGGCGATGCTCACGGGCATGCGCCTGGCACAGCTCTTTGAGGCGGAGGCATCCGATCGTGACGTGGCCCTGCGTCGCCTCGCGACGCCGGTGTCGAAGTACTGGGTGTGCAAGCGCGGCCCCCAGCACGCGTACGAGGCGCTGGAGTGCCTGGGCGGCAACGGCTACACCGAGTCGTTCCCGCTCGCCCGCCGTTATCGCGAGCAGCCCGTCATGGCGATCTGGGAGGGCTCGGGCAATGTCATCGCCCTGGACGTGCTGCGCGCGCTCACGCGCGACCGCGACTCGGGCGACGCCTTCGCCGACGAGCTCGCAAGCATCGCAGGCGCCTCCGTCGCGCTCGATCGCCACGTCGACCGCACACTGGTCCTGCTGCAGCGGCTGACGGCGGATCCCGGCGAGGGCGCGTCGCAGGCCCGTCGCCTCAGCGAGGATCTCGCACTGGCGTTCCAGGCCTCACTCATGCTGCGGCACGCGCCGGGGCGCGACGCGGAGGCCTTCATCGCCGCGCGCCTGGGCGAGGAGCGCGGGGCGCAGTACGGCGTGCTGCCGATGGGGACGGATGCCGCGGCCATCGTCGCGCGCCACTGACGCGTCCTTCCGTTCCCAGACCCCTCGCACGCAGCGCGCTTAGGCTTGCCGGGTGACATCTGCGCCGCGTCTCGCCCTGTTCGCGGCGGTCGTGGCGCTCGCGGCGATGTGCACGTCATGCGCCTCGACTCCCGCCGTGACCCCGTCGGCATCGCCGTCACGGACGGCCTCGGCGGAGCCGGAGCCGTCGCCCACGCCCGAGGCGACGCCGGCCGAGGCAGCCGTGGCGACGATGTCCCTGCGCGAGCGCGCGGGGAGCGTCGTGATGGGGCACATCCCCACCACGGATGCCGCCGCGCTCCACGCCTACATGGAGTCCTCCGGCGTCGGCGGCTTCCTCCTGATGGGTGCGAACATCCCGGGAGACGAAGCGGCGCTCCGGGCGATCACCGCGGCACTGACGGTGGACCCGGCACGACCCCCGCTGGTCGCTGTCGATCAGGAGGGCGGTGACGTGTCGCGGCTGCCGTGGGATGCCTTCCCCGCGCCGCTCGACCTGCAGCAGGCAGACCCATCGGCTGCCGAGGCGGCGTTCGCCGGCCGCGCGGCGCTCGTACGGCAGGCCGGGATCCCCGTGAACTTCGGCATCGTGGCGGACGTCACGGCCGACGCGGACTCGTTCATCCACCGGCGCGTGCTCGGCACGACGCCTGATGCCGCGTCGGAACGCGTGGCCGCCGCGGTACGGGGGGAGGAGGGCTCGGTGTTCTCGACGCTCAAGCACTTCCCCGGACACGGAGCCGCCCCTGGCGACTCGCACACCGCGATCCCGTCGACCGACCTCACGCTGGACCAGTGGCGTGCCGCAGACGCGCTGCCATTCGAGGCCGGCATAGACGCCGGCGCCGAGATGCTGATGTTCGGCCATCTGGCCTACACCGCTGTCGATCCCGGGCCCGCGAGCCTGTCACCCGAGTGGCACCGTCTCGCGCGGGAGGAGCTCGGCTTCGACGGTGTGACCATCACCGACGATCTGGGAATGCTGCAGGGTTCGGGTCAGCCGCAGTACGCGGATCCCGTCGCCAACGCCGTGGCTGCTCTGGCCGCGGGCAACGACATGGTCCTGACGGTCGTGTACTCGTCGCCCGACACGGCGCCGCGCGTCATCGACGGCATCGTCGCCGCCGTGGAGTCGGGCGCGCTGCCGGCCGACCGGCTCGAGGACGCCGCGACACGCGTGATGGAGCTGCGCCTCGCCGTGGCCGAGGCGGGCGAAGGCGACCTGCCCTGCACGACCTGCGGCCCTGCGGGCTGAGTTCAGCCCGCGGCGACGTCGATCAGTCGCCCCCGGATGACCCGGCCGCGGTCGGCGAAGGTCCGCTGGGCACGCACGTACGCGGCCTTGCCCTCCGCCGTCTCGATGGGGACGGCGTCGTAGCCCCAGTCGGCGAGGTCGTAGGGCGAGGCGCGCATGTCGAGCACCCTGATGTCACGGGCGAGCTCGAACGCGTCGAGGAGCAGCTCGCCCGGAACGAGGGGGCCGAGCTTCACCGCCCACTTGTACAGGTCCATCCCGGCGTGAAGGCACCCCGGCTGCTCGAGATCCGCCTGACGCTCGCGGGTCGGCGTCTCGCGGTTGCGCGGAGCCGCCTCGGGCGTGAAGAAGCGGAACGCGTCGAAGTGCGTGCAGCGAAGCTCATGGGCTTCGACGACGGCATCGGTCGCCGCCTGCCCGAGCCGCAGCGGCACGGGATGCCGGTGCTGCGGCTGACGGTAGACCATGGCCCACTCGTGCAGGCCGAAGCAGCCGAAGCCGGGGGGCCGGTCCGCGGTGGCACGGAGGATCCTGCCGACGTTCGCGACGAGGGCGCCCCGCTCAGCGCGGAAGGCCGCACCGTCGACGGCGATCGAACCCTCCATCGTGCCGGGTCGGTACCAGCGCCAGGCGGCCCGGGCGTCGGCCGCGGCATCCGCCAGTTCCACGCCCTCGCCCGGGTGCCATCGGTGCAGCGCCGAAGGCTTGTACGAGTAGTAGGTGAACAGGAAGTCTTCGACGGGGTGCGCTTCGCCCCGTGCCGCGCGCTCGCGGTGGGCGCTCGTCAGTGCCCGGGCGCGAGCCTCGTGCGCCGCTTCGCGCGCACGCCAGGCGTCGCCGGCGAGCGCCGGGAAGGCAGGAGGCGCGATCGTCACCGTTCGAGGATACGCGGGCGCCCCGCACGCTCAGCGCGGCTCAGGGCCCGACCGGCTCGATGAGCTCCGGGGAGTTGTTGCGGACGTTGCCCACGGCCTTCGAGACCTCGTGGTCCTCGAGCGTGTCGGCGAGGGCCGGGGCCGCATCGATCGCCGCGTCGAGCACGTCGCGCACGTTGTCCGTGGTCGGATCGAGCCAGGCATCCGCGTGGTCGGGGTCGAGGAAGAGCGGCATCCGGTCATGGATCGATCCGAGGTGACCGATCGAGTCCCGAGTGAGGATCGTGAAGCTCAGCAGCCACCGCTCGGGGTCGTCGTCGCCCTTGGTCTTGTCGCGCCACCACTCGTAGAGGCCGGCCAGGAACAGCGGCTCGCCGTCGGCGGGGTGGATGAAGTGCGGGACCTTGACGCCGTCGACGTTCTTCCACTCGTAATAGCCGGATGTCGGCACCACCGCCCGCCGCTTCTCGAGCGCACTGCGGAACATCGGCTTGTCTTCGAGCTCCTCGGCCCGCGCGTTGAAGGCGCGCGCGCCGATCTTGGTGTCTTTCGCCCAGGACGGGATCAGTCCCCAGCGCGCTGCTTCCAGCCGCCGCGTGGGCGGCTCCGTCTTGGCGGAGTCCAGCACGATCGCGGCGCGATTCGTGGGTGCGACATTGAACGAGGGCTCGGGCAGGTCGTCGCCCTCGACGTCGACACGCAGCACCCCGACGAGCTCGGGACCGGCACTGGCCACTACGAAGCGTCCGCACATGCCGCCAGCCTACGCGCGGGCTCCGACGTCAGAGGGTTGCGGTGCCGGTGCTTCCCAGCACGCCGACGCCCTCGAGCCGCTCCAGGAGGCCGGCGCCGTCGTTGTCGCTCACCCAGGGCACCTCGGCCGCGGCGTGGTCGTTGACGGCGGTGCGTCCGCCCGCGAGGACGGCCTCGGCGGGGGAGAGGCGCCGGATGGCGACCGCGACCACTCGCGAGGGGTGCTCGTCGGTGAAGGTCGTGTAGATGGCGTCGTCGTGCTGGCCGTCGTCGCCGATCAGGAGCCACCGCACGTCCGGGAACTCTTCGGCGAGGCGCCGGAGGTTCGACAGCTTGTGCGCCCGGCCGCTGCGGAACCACCGGTCGTGGGTGGGCCCCCAGTCGGTGAGCAGGAGCGCACCCGGCGGGAAGACGTGGCGGCTCAGGAACCGCATCAGCGTCGGGGCGATGTTCCAGGCGCCGGTCGACAGGTAGACCAGTGGCGCTCCCGGGTTCTCGCGGACGACGCGTTCCATCAGCACGGCCATGCCCGGAACGGGCTGGCGCGCGTGCTCGTCGACGACGAAGGAGTTCCAGGCCGCCAGCAGAGGACGGGGGATGGCGGTGACCATCACGGTGTCGTCGACATCCGACACGATGCCGAACCGCACGTCGGGCGCGACGACGAACGCGCGCGTCTCGACCGGCTCACCGCCTTCGACCGTCATCGTGAACGTCTGCCATCCGGGCTCCAGCGCCGCCGGCAGTCGCGTGTCGATGACCCCGCCGCGGTCGGCGACGACCTCGTGCTCGACCCCCGCGATGGTGACCGTGACCTGCGCGTAGCCGATCGGAACGGCCACGAAACTGCGCCAGCCGCGCACCCCGGCATACTCGCCGCCCTCGGAGACCTTCGCCGGCGGCACGATCATGACGCGACCCAGCACGCGGACCCAGCCCGGACCGCCGTATCCGGGGAACGGTGTCACCGTGGGCTTCTGGCCCCGCCGGCGCGCACGTCGCTCCCGCCACGCGTGGAACCGGTACTCCAGGCGCGCGAACCACAGAACCTTGGCGCGCACGGGCTGGGGATCCGTCTGGGGCATCCCCTCAGTCTTTCACGTCCGCCACGGAGGCCTCGTCCGGACCCTCGTGGTCGAGGTGCTTGCGCTCGGCCCGTTCGATGACCTTCTTGCTCACGAACACGAGCCCCAGGAACAGCACGATGATGCCGACGAAGATGTATCCCGCGTAGTGGAGCTGGTCGGCGAGCTCGCGGTACGTGCCGGCGGCGAGGGCCGCCACCGAGATGTACAGGGTCGACCAGATCACGCACGCGGGGATCGTCCACGCAAGGAAGCGCCGATACGGATAGCCGCTCATGCCGACCGTCAGCGGCACCAGCGAGTGCAGGACCGGGAGGAATCGCGAGATGAAGATCGCGGGACCCCCACGGCGGCGCAGGTACCGCTCAGAGCGCTCCCAGTTTGCCTCCCCGATCCGGCGGCCCAGGCGCGAGTGCTGGATCTTCGGGCCGAGGAACCGGCCGAGCCAGAAGCCGATGCTCTCGCCGATGAGGGCGCCCACCACGACCGCGACACCCAGCATCACCCCCTCGAGGGGCGACGCGACGGCCGTGCCGGCGACGATGACGATGGTGTCGCCGGGAACCACGAGCCCGATGAGCACACTGGTCTCGAGCATGATCGCGAAGCCCGCGAGAAGAGTCCTCAGCACCGGGTCGACGCTCTGCACGGCGTCGAGCAGCCAGGTGAGGAACTCGTTCACGCCACGAGCCTAGAGGCCGCCGCGCCCCTCTAACCTGGGAACATGTCGGAGAGCCTCGCCGCCGCGCACGTCGCGCAGTGGGTGGATCCGGCATCCGCCTTCGCCGCCGTGTTCGCGCAGGAGACACACGCCTTCTGGCTGGATGCCGGACCCGGCGCCGCCGACGGCTGGAGCTGGATGGGCACCGGCACGCCCGATGACGCGCTACTCGCCACGGCCACCGTGTGCAGCGGCGAGTCCGGCGACGTCGAAGGACACACCGTCCCGTTCCACGGCGGGTGGGTCGGCTGGACCGGCTACGACGACGCGGCCGCGCGGGCGGGCGCGCCGTCGTCCCACGACGCCGACGGCGTGCCCCAGGACCTCTGGCTGCGAGTGCGCCGCCTGGTCGCGTTCGACCACGGCGCGCAGCAGATCCACGTCTTCGCATCGCCGGACGACCTCCCGGGGTTGGCGGCGGCGATCACCGCCGCCTCCGCTCCGCCGCCGGAGCCGGTGCCGGTGCCGGCCCTCGACCGGGGAGTCGCGAGCGCGCGGCACACACCGGACGAGTACGCGGGGCTCATCGAGCGGTGCCGCGACGCGATTCGCGAGGGCGACGCCTACCAGCTGTGTCTGACGACCCGGTTCGAGGTCCCGGCATCCGTGGATCCGCTCGAGGCGTACGGGCGCCTGCGGCGAGCGACTCCCGCGCACCACGGCGGCTTCGTGCGCTCGGGGGAGATCGCGCTCCTCAGTGCCAGCCCCGAGCGCTTCCTGCACGTGGCGTCGAGCGGCGAGGGCGCCGGCGTCGTCCGCACCCGGCCGATCAAGGGGACGCGGCCGCGCGGCCCGGATCCGGCGAGCGATACCGCGCTGGCCGACGAGTTGCGCGCCAGCGAGAAGGAGCGCGCTGAGAACGTCATGATCGTCGACCTCATGCGCAACGACCTCTCCCGTGTGTGCCTGCCTGGAACCGTCGGCGTCGACGCGCTCCTCGAGGTCGAGTCGTACCCCGCCGTGCATCAGCTCGTCAGCACGGTGTCGGGCCGCCTGGCACCGGGAACGACGGTGGGCGAGCTGCTCGAGGCGACCTTTCCCGCAGGCTCCATGACCGGAGCCCCCAAGCTCTCGGCGATGACGATCCTGCACGGCCTCGAAGCGGCGCCGCGCGGCGTGTTCTCGGGCTGCTTCGGCTGGATCGGCGACGACGGCGGGCTCGACCTCGCCATGGTGATCCGCTCGATCGTCGTCCGTCGCGACAGCGCCTATGTCGGCGCCGGGGGCGGCATCACCTGGCGATCGGATGCCGCGGCCGAGGTCGCCGAGGTCGG
This sequence comes from Microbacterium sp. ZW CA_36, assembly GCF_044987475.1. Taxonomy (NCBI): domain Bacteria; kingdom Bacillati; phylum Actinomycetota; class Actinomycetes; order Micrococcales; family Microbacteriaceae; genus Microbacterium; species Microbacterium sp. ZW CA_36. The sequence goes on along the minus strand of NZ_JBJDRL010000003.1, from coordinate 4,014 downwards.
CGTCAAGGCGCGCGCGCCCCTCGCCGCGTTGGGGGCAGCGCTCCCGCCAGGCTGGTGAACCGCCGTTCCGCTAACCTGGTAGACGCGCTTCGCGCGCTGCGCGCGCTTCCCGGCATCCCATGATTGGTTCTTCCCTCGTGAGTCACACCGACACCTCCGTCACCTCTGCGCCCGCCGAGGGCTACGACGCGTACTCGATCCAGCAGAAGTGGCAGGCGCGCTGGGCCGAGGCCGACCCGTTCCGCGCCGGCGGGGCCGACGACACGCGTCCGCGGAAGTACGTGCTCGGGATGTTCCCGTACCCGTCGGGCGACCTGCACATGGGGCACGCCGAGAGCTACGCCTACGTCGACATCGTGGCGCGGTTCTGGCGCCACCGCGGCTACAACGTGCTGAACCCGATCGGATGGGACTCGTTCGGCCTGCCCGCTGAGAACGCGGCCATCCAGCGCGGCGCGGACCCGCGCGAGTGGACCTACGCGAACATCGAGCAGCACAAGAAGAGCTTCCGCGAGTACGGCTCGTCGTACGACTGGAGCCGCATCCTCCACACCAGCGACCCGGAGTACTACCACTGGAACCAGTGGCTGTTCCAGCGCCTCTACGAGCGCGGGCTGGCGTACCGCAAGGAGAGCCCGGTCAACTGGTGCCCCAACGACCAGACCGTGCTCGCCAACGAGCAGGTCGTCGACGGACACTGCGAGCGGTGCGGCGCGGAGGTGATCAAGAAGAAGCTCACGCAGTGGTACTTCAAGATCACCGAGTACGCGGACCGGCTGCTGGACGATCTCAACCAGCTCGAGGGGTTCTGGCCCCAGAAGGTCATCCGCATGCAGCGGAACTGGATCGGCCGCTCGGTGGGCGCCGATATCGACTTCGAGATCGAGGGCCGCGCCGACAAGGTCACGGTCTTCTCGACGCGCCCTGACACGCTGCACGGCGCGACCTTCATGGTCGTCGCCCCCGACAGCGACCTGGCCGCCGAACTGGCCGCCGGCTCGTCGGCGGAGGTGCGCATGCGCTTCCAGGACTACCTCGAGAGCGTCCAGCGCGAGACCGAGATCGAGCGCCAGAGCACCGACCGCCCCAAGACCGGCGTCTTCCTCGACCGGTTCGCGATCAACCCCATCAACGGCGACCGACTGCCGATCTGGGCCGCCGACTACGTGCTCGCCGACTACGGCCACGGCGCCGTGATGGCCGTCCCCGCGCACGATCAGCGCGACCTCGACTTCGCCCGCGCCTTCGACCTTCCGGTCAAGGTCGTGGTCGACACCACCGCGCCGATCACCGGCGCCATCCCGGTCATCGAGCTCGACGACGACGGAGTGCCGATCGATCCGGGCCCGCTCGATTCGCTGTCCGACATCGATCCCGCCCGCACCGGTATCGCGCTCACCGGCGAGGGCCGGCTGATCAACTCAGGCTCGCTCGACGGCCTGTCGAAGCGGAACGCGATCGCGCGCATCATCGAGCAGCTCGCAGCCGCCGGCACGGGCCGCGCGGCGAAGTCCTACCGCCTGCGCGACTGGCTCATCTCGCGTCAGCGCTTCTGGGGCACCCCCATCCCGATGGTCCACACCGAGGACGGCCGCATCGTCCCCGTCCCCGCGGACCAGCTGCCGCTGCGCCTGCCCGACGCGCAGGGGCTCGACCTCGCGCCGAAGGGGACGTCGCCGCTCGGCGGCGCGACCGAGTGGATGCAGACGACCGACCCCGAGACGGGCGAGCCCGCTCTGCGCGACCCCGACACGATGGACACGTTCGTCGACAGCTCGTGGTACTTCCTGCGGTTCCTCGCGCCGAAGGACGCCGACGAGGCGTTCTCGTCGCGCGAGGCGGACCGCTGGGCGCCGGTGGATTCGTACATCGGCGGCGTCGAGCACGCGATCCTGCACCTGCTGTACGCGCGCTTCATCACCAAGGTCCTCTTCGACATGGGGCTGATCGACTTCACCGAGCCCTTCTCCAGCCTGATCAACCAGGGCATGGTCCTCCTGGACGGCTCGAAGATGTCGAAGTCCAAGGGCAACCTGGTCGAGTTCGCGTCGAGCATGGTCGATCCGGGCGCCGACGCCGTGCGCGTCGCGATCGCCTTCGCCGGCCCGGTCGAGGACGACATCAACTGGGAGGACGTGTCGACCACCGGGGCCCAGAAGTTCCTGGCGCGCGCGTGGCGCGTGGCCACGGATGTCACGAGCGACCCCGACGTCGTCTGGGCGGAGGGCGATGCGTCGCTGCGCCGCGTGACGCACCGCCTGCTCGCGGACGCTCCCGGCCTCGTCGAGCAGACGAAGTTCAACGTCGTCGTGGCGCGCCTCATGGAGCTCGTCAACGCGACGCGCAAGGTGATCGACACCGGCGCAGGCCCGGCGGACCCTGCGGTGCGCGAGGCCGCCGAGGCCACTGCGATGATCCTCGATCTGTTCGCGCCGCATCTGGCGGAGGAGATGTGGCAGATCCTCGGCTACGACGGCTTCGTCGGCCTCGTGCCGTGGCGCAACGCCGACCCGACTCTGCTCGTCGAGGAGAGCGTGACGGCGATCGTCCAGGTCGACGGCAAGGTGCGCGGAACCCTGCAGGTCGCCGCCCGCATCGATGCTGCGGAGCTCGAGCGTCTCGCCCGCGCGGACGCGAAGGTCCTCCGTGCCCTCGGCGACCGTGAGATCACGCGCACCGTCGTGCGGCCGCCCAAGGTCGTGAGCTTCAGCACGCACTGACCTTCCTCCCCAGGAAGGTCGCGCCGGGGAAAGTCCACATCCCTGCGCCAGCGCGCCGCCCGGCTGCGACCGGCCGCTTAGCGTGAGTCCGGTGACAGCCGGTGACCGCGACGAGCCGCCCGCGGGCCATCCCTCCGCGGCGCGGCGTCGTATCGGGATCGGCGCCGTCGTCGTGCTGGTGATCGCGGCGCTGGCGATCACGGTCGGCATCGGCATCCTGCGCGGTGCGCTGGCGCCGGTCGACGAGGTCGTCGTCGACCAGACGCCGGCCGCGGCCGCCACGACCAGGGCCGACCTCTACGTGCACGTGTCGGGAGCGGTGAGCGTTCCTGGACTGTACGTGCTGCCCGCCGGCGCCCGCGTCGTCGATGCCGTCGCGGCGGCGGGCGGCTTCGCCGACGACGCCGACCGCGACGCGGTGAACCTCGCGCGGACGCTCGACGACGGCGAACAGCTGCCCGTGCTCCGCGAGGGCGAGGCGCCGCCGGTCGGCGCGTCTGCCGCTGCACCCGCTGACGGTCGGGTCGACCTCAATACCGCGGATGCCGCGCTGCTCGAGACGCTGCCGCGCATCGGGCCCGCCCTCGCCGAGCGCATCCTCGCGTGGCGCGACGACAACGGCGGCTTCACCAGCATCGAAGACCTCCTCGCCGTGCCGGGCATCGGCGACAAGATGCTGGAATCCCTCCGCGACCTCGTGACGGTGTGAGGTGCCGCGCGCTGGGGCTCTCAGACTGGTACCCGTCGCCGCACTGTGCTGGGCGGCGGCCGGTGCTGCGACACTCGCTCCCGGCGTCGCGCCCTGGATCGCCCTCGCCCTGTGGGCGATCGTCGCGCTGGCCGCCGTCGCCGTCCTGACCCTGAGCGTCCGTGCGGGGTCCCGCCCTCGCTCTGCGCGGGGGCCGGGACTGCTCCGGATGCCGCACAACGCGCTGCGCCGTGCCCTGGTCGTCACGGTGCTCGCCGCCGCCGCATCCGCGGCAGCCGCCTCCCATGTCGCCTGGACCCAGCCTGAGCGCGCGAGCATCGCCGATCTGGCGCTCGACGGCGGACGTGCCGTCGACGTGCGCGCGCAGGTCGTCGGGAAGGTCGAGCGCCGTGCCGACGGCACGCTCGCGTTCGATGCTCGTGCCTCGCAGTTCGCGACCGGCACCGAGACGCATGCGGCCGACGTCGAGATCACCGTGCGCGTCGCCATCGACGACGTGGATCGTCTCGGGCAGCTCGACGTCGGCGCCGCGGTCGACGCCCGCGGCACAGCGGCACCCGGCCGTCCCGCCGAGCGGTCGGTGAT